>CAYQFO010000038.1:0-10576 GCA_964416815.1 uncultured Rhodobiaceae bacterium
GGTATTTTTTTTTTTTTTGCCCAAAAGAACCGCGCATCCGACAGGCGGGCGCGTAAGACGCGCTCATTACCGGCAACAATCGCTTTGCCTTTATCTTTTACCTTCATATTGGCAACGGCGATGAAATAGGGCGCGAGCTTGCCGTCCGCCCCTCGTAAAGCAAGATATTTTTGATGCGTGCGCATGACCGACCGCAAAACTTCATCCGGCAAACGCATGAAAGCCTCGTCAATGCGCCCCAAAAGCGGCACCGGCCATTCCACCAATCCGGCTATTTCGGTCATCAAGCCCGTATCCTGCACGACGCACTCACTTTTTTTCAGCAATTTTTCTGCACTCTCCTTTATGACTCTCACGCGCTCATCCGCATCGGCCTGCACAAACCCCTTTTTCAACTTGGTGAGGTATTCATCGGCGGCTTTAATTTCAATCGCGTCCGGTGCCATAAAACGATGACCATAACTCACGCCGCCGCTTTCAATGCCGTCCACTTCAAACGGCACAATCGCGCCGTCAAAGCGACACAATATCGCCCGCAAAGGCCGCACCCAGCGCAAAGATGTATCGCCCCAGCGCATAGATTTCGGCCAATGAAATGACTTAATCACTTCGGGAAGTATGTCCGCCAAAAACTGACTGACATTAAGTCCCGGATGATGAATCTCCAGAACATAGTAAGCCCCTTTCGGGTCATCGCGTTTTTTCAGCCCATCGGTTGAATCCAACCCATTGGCGCGTAAAAACCCGTCAATGGCTTTTTTGGGCGCGTCCACACGCGGGCCTTTTTTTTCTATAACATGCGACGGTATGGTTTTGGGCAATCCGTCCAAAAGCAGAGCGATACGCTGCGGCGCGTAATAGTTTTCAGTTGACTCCGGCTCTACATCTACATCCACATCTTTCAGCAAACGAAGAATTGTTTGTTGCAACTGCATCGCCGCCGGTGCCTGCATGGCGGCGGGGATTTCTTCCGAATAAAGCTCCAGCACGAGGTCAGCCATTATCGGCTCCGCCTTTTTTATTGGTGGAGTCCGCCAGCCATGCCTCGGCACAAAGCCGCGCCAGCTCGCGCACACGCCCGATATAAGCCTGCCGCTCGGTGACCGAAATCACCCCGCGGGCATCCAGCAAATTGAAATAATGGCTCGCCTTCATACATTGGTCATAGGCTGGCAGTGCCAGCCCGCGCTCGGCTAGCTGGCGACATTCACCGCGGGCATCATCAAAATGGCGGCGCAACATATCGGTGTCGGCGGCTTCAAAATTATACTTTGAAAATTCCACCTCATTGCGGCGAAAAACATCGCCATAGCTGACGCCTTGCCCGTTAAAGTCCAACTCAAAAGCATTGTCCACGCCCTGCACATACATGGCCAGCCGCTCCAACCCATAAGTCAATTCGCCGGAAACGACCTCAACTTGTAGGCCGCCGACCTGCTGAAAATAGGTAAATTGCGAGACTTCCATGCCGTCGCACCAGACCTCCCAACCCAGCCCCGATGCGCCCAATGTCGGACTTTCCCAGTCATCTTCGACAAAGCGAATATCATGCGCCATCGGGTCAATACCCAGCACTTTCAGACTGTCCAGATAAAGCTGTTGGATGTCATCCGGAGAGGGCTTCAAAATCACCTGAAACTGATAATAGTGCTGGAAGCGATTGGGGTTCTCACCATAGCGTCCATCGCTTGGGCGTCGGCAAGGCTGCACATAAGCCGCCTTCCATGGCGTCGGCCCCAACGCGCGCAATAGGGTGGCCGGATGAAACGTACCCGCCCCCATTTCCATGTCATAGGGTTGCAAAATCACGCACCCCTGCGCCGCCCAATAGCGTTGCAAATTAAGAATAAGGTCTTGAAAACTGGATGCGTTCGACATCATTTCTCCATGCTGGCGCGAAATTAGCCGCCCGCTCGGGCAAAAGCAAGCACCGCGCCATGGCGTAAAATATCTTCAGCCTCGGCATGTGCAGAACCATCCCCATTTTGCAGCACAAGCGGCGGCAAAAGTGTCAACGGGGCGCGGCTGTCGCGTTGCCCGCGCACAACAACCCGATTGGCCGCAGCCGCCGGTTTGGGCGCAATCGGCTGCACAACAAGCCCCCCAAATCGCCGCCCAATCGCCATCAGCAAACGATCCAGCCCATCAGCACGATAGACAAAACTCACCATCCCCCGCACCTTAACCAATGCACTGGCGCGTTTCACCCAAATCATCAATGCGTCTGCCGAGGCCGCATAAGCCAACTGCTTGTCAGCATCAGGCAAGGCTTCAATCGTCGTGCGCTCAAAATAAGGCGGATTGGCTATCACCGCATCAAAGCCATTTAAGGGAAGGTTCAAATTTGCCACCGGAGCGGTCACATCGCCTTCAACCAGCGAAAGCCGGTCGGCCACATGATTGGCCGCCGCATTGACGCGCGCCAGCATCACCATATCAGGATTTATTTCAATGCCAGTGACGCTGATGTCCCCATGGCGCACCAACAAACAAAGCGATGCCACGCCACTGCCAATGCCCAATTCGCAAATGTGTGCGCCAGTTTCCGGCATCAGACTTGCCGCCAGCAACACCGCATCATGGCCACTGCGGAAGCCTTGTTTGGGTTGTTGTATCTGAAGGCGCCCGCCCAGAAAACCGTCCGTACTCGTGTCAAAATGCAGTTGCACTATTTTGTCCCAATTTCAAAACTTGACCTTATCGGCTTAAGCCGCTTAATCAAAGTCAGGAGAAACAATATGGCCGAAATTATCCCGCTCAACGATGCCGCGCACCAAACCGATAATGCCTTAAACAAACTGCATCAAGCCTTTAAGGCCGAGCTTGCTGCCGTTGAGCGCGAGATTGACGTCCATATGAAATCGGCGGCGGAAATGATTCCGCAAATCAGCAGCCATATTGTCGGCGCCGGAGGCAAGCGCTTGCGTCCCCTGTTGACCTTATCTGCCGCGCGGCTGACCGGATATGGCGGCAAGCACCATATTACATTGGCAGCGGCCGTTGAATTTATGCACACGGCAACCTTGCTACACGATGATGTGGTCGATGGCAGCGATATGCGCCGTGGACAGGCCACAGCACGCAAGCTATGGGGCAATCCGGCCAGCGTTCTGGTTGGTGACTTTTTACTGGGACAAGCCTTCCAGATGATGGTCGCCGCCAAAAATCTGCCCGCCCTTGATATTTTGTCGAAAGCCGCCGCCATGATTGCCGAGGGCGAAGTTATGCAATTGGTGGCCATGAATAAGACCCAAACCACCGAAGACCGTTATTTGCAAATCATCGAAGCCAAAACCGCCGTCCTGTTTGCCGCCGCTACCGAAGTCGGCGGGATGATAAGCGATGCCGACACCACCACCACGCAAACCCTACGCGCCTATGGCCGCAATTTGGGGCTGGCCTTCCAACTGGTCGATGATGTGCTGGATTATGGCGGTGTCAGTCGGGTGCTTGGTAAAAATACCGGCGAAGATTTTGCCGAGGGGAAAGTTACCCTGCCGGTCATTTTGGCCGTGCACCGTGGGGCGGAAGTCGACCGTGCTTTCTGGCATGACGCCGTCACCAACCCGAAGGATAATGCCGACAAATTCGACAAGGCCGTTGACCTGCTAACCAAAACACACGCGCTGGAAGACACACGCGCCCGTGCCGCCCATTATGGCGAGCGTGCCAAAGATGCCCTCGGCCTGTTTGAAGATAATGAAATGCGGGCGCTATTGCTTGGACTGGTCGATTTTTGTATCGCCCGCGCTTATTAAGTGACCGGCTTGGCTCCAATCCTGCGGGTTTTGCCGACGATAAGCCGCACATCCATCCGCCCCTTGCCCCACGGGAAATAACGCAAAACAAGCCGCCCCACTACCGCTCATCGCCGCATAGACGACATCGGGCAGATTCTGTAGCACCTCCAAACAGGCCGCAATTTCCGGCACCAGCTTGGTGGCAGGCGTGGTCAAATCATTGCCGATTGGACGCACATAATCAGCCAGCCAATCAAGTGTTTGAAATTCACACGGCGCGTTTTCAGATGTCGTATCGCCTGCCTGCAAGCCCGCAAACACGTCTCCGGTAGCCAAGGGAATGCGTGGGTGAACCAACACAATATCCGCCGCGGGCAATTTAACCGGCGTTAATGTCTCGCCAATGCCGGTCATATAATGTGCGCTTGAGGCAAGACAGACCGGCACATCAGCCCCCAATCTTGCCCCAAGCGACAATAATTCAGAAGGCGGCATCTGCAAGTCGAATAATTGATTGAGCGCGCGCAGACACGCCGCCGCATCGGCTGACCCACCGCCCAGTCCGGCGGCAATCGGAAGCTTTTTTTCAAGCTCCACATGCACCGGCAGCTTTCGTCCGCTATGGGCTTGAAGGGCGGCATGTGCCTGCATGACAAGGTTGTCATGCCGCCCACGAACAGCACCAGCAGGCACAATATCAAGCATTGTGGTATCGGCACGGCGCACACGTAGAGTGTCGCCTATTGAGGCAAAAGCAACCAGACTTTCCAGTTCGTGATAACCATCAGCGCGCCGGCCGCAAACCCGCAAACTCAAATTAACCTTGGCAGGCGCCTTCAAACAAAGCGTCGCAGAAATCGTTGAGAGCATCTATATTTCCGCATCACCGCGTGATATTTTGTTGCCCGACTTCAATGGCGGCACCGGTTTCAGCCCTTTGACCAATTTTGCTTCAATTTTAATCCGATCCTTTTCTTCCGGCCCAAAGGCCAGTGCTTTGCGCCACTGATAGCGCGCTTCAATCTTGCGCCCCAGCCGCCACATAGCATCCCCCAAATGGTTGGTCACAATCGCATCACGCGGCACCAAAGTGCTGGCCCTTTCAAGATAAGCCAAGGCCTGAGCATAATTACCGAGCCGGTAATGAGCCCAACCCAGACTGTCCACAAACGACCCATTGGATGGATTTTTTTTCACTGCCTGCGTAATAATATCCAAGCCCTCTTGCAAATTAACGCCCTGATCTATCCAGCTATAGCCGAGATAGTTGAGCACATGCGGGTCGCCACCGGATAATTTACGCGCTTTTTGCAAATCACTCTCGGCGCGTTGCCAGTCTTCCAAGCGTTCGCGGCAAATACCGCGCGCAAAATAAATGTGCCATGACCCTTTCGTGTCTTTATCAATCGTTGCAATGGCACGGTCATAGGCGGCCTCGGCTTCCTGAAAACGTTTATGCACACGTAGCAAATCGCCCATGGCCACCAACACGGGAAGGTTTTCGCCTTCCAAATCCAACACATCCAACAATCCTCCAATCGCTGCTTGCGTCCGCCCCAGATTGTCCAGAACATCGGCGCGGCGCACTTGCGCCTCAATAAAAAGAGTGTCGTCGCGAGCGATGCGGGCATACCAATTTTCAGCCTCAGACCATATGTCTTGCTTATCGAGCAACTCCGCTATTTGATACACAACACGCATATCGCTCGCATCAAGATAATGCGCCAGATTGGTATAGACGAGTGCCAGCTCATGACGCCCCTCAACCTTCATCGCTTCTCCAATCGTTGCGAACAGGCCGGCCATGCCGATGACCGAGTCATGATTGAGCGGCGCGGCGTCGCCGTCTTTCAAAGCCTGCTTGGCAGCGCCGATAGTGGGATGGCGGGGGTGGGTTGATTGGTAAAAAGTATAAACTTTTTCTGCCTGAGCAAGCTGCCCCTGACGATGCAAAAATCCACCATAGGCAAGCGTAAAAAACAAATTATTCAAGCCTGCCCCGTTCACCGCCATTTTATACAATCGATTGGCTTGTTTTATGTCGCCATCAATTTCAAACCCCTGCGCGGCCTGCATATGGCTGATAAAACCAATCGCCGACGTGCGCTCCAGCTTTTTGAGGGCGTCGGCGCGCGCATCGGCATTATTTTGTGCTATCGCCAGCCAAAGTCGTATATTCGGCCCCAGCAGCGCGCTCATTGGCCCCGGCTTCAAGCGGTCAAGAAAGTCACGCGCCTTGCCATATTCTTTACTCTTAAACGAAGCAACCGCCAGCAATATCAAGGCGCGACGATTATCGCTTTCGCGGGTCAATAAAACCTCGGCCGCCTCACCGGCAGACACCATATTACCGGCGACAAGATGCGCCCGTATGGTTTCGCGCAGAATTTCCAAATCGCCCGGATTGACACGCCGCGCAGCATCATAATAGCGTCCGGCATTGGCATAATCCTTGTTCAAACTGGCCTGATAGGCCGCCAAAAAAGAACCCGACGAACTGTTGTCAAGATGATATGCGGACTTATCCCAAAACCAAAAAAGACCCCCAATAGCCGCGAGAACGACCACCCCCAAAACCGCCAATATACCTTTCTGCCAGCTCATCACATCTCCTATCGCCATCACCAAAACCAAAGACTACATATTCGGATAATTGGGTCCGCCGCCACCTTCCGGCACCACCCAATTAATGTTTTGGGTGGGGTCTTTAATGTCGCAGGTTTTGCAATGCACACAATTTTGCGCATTGATTTGCAAACGCGGGGCATTTTCTTCCTGTCCGACAATTTCATAAACACCGGCCGGACAATAACGTTGCGCCGGTTCATCATAATCGGGCAAATTGACGCCAATCGGCACGACAGCATCTTTCAGCGTCAGATGCGGCGGCTGGTCTTCTTCATGATTGGTTGCCGACACAAAAACCGAAGACAATTTGTCAAACGATACAATGCCGTCCGGCTTGGGATAATCAATCGGTTTGCAGTCTGCGGCGCGTTTCAATGCCGCATGGTCAGGCTTGCCATGGTGCAATGTATAGGGCAACCCAATATACAATGTGCGCATCCACATTTCGACGCCGCCCGCAATCGTGCCGAGAAAATTACCGAATTTGCTGAGCAAGGGTTTCACATTGCGCACTTTTTTCAATTCTTTGGCGACGCGGCTTTTTTGATAGGCCTTGTGATAGTCGTCGAGTTCATCATAGGCGCGCCCTTCGCCCAGTGCTTTGAAAGCCGCTTCAGCCGCCATCATGCCGGTTTCCATAGCATTGTGACTGCCCTTAATACGCGGCACATTAACAAACCCCGCCGCACAGCCAATCAACGCCCCCCCCGCAAAAACGAGTTTCGGCACAGATTGATAACCGCCTTCGGTAATGGCGCGCGCACCATAACAAACGCGCTTGCCACCTTCCAAATAAGGACGAATGGCCGGATGCATTTTGAAACGCTGAAATTCATCATAGGGCGACAAATAAGGGTTTGTGTAATTCAGATGGGTCACAAAACCTATCGACACATAATTATCACCGAAATGATACATCCACGAGCCGCCGCCGGTTTGATTGTCAAGCGGCCAGCCCAATGTGTGTTGCACATAGCCCGGCTTATGCTTGGACGGGTCAATTTGCCACAATTCCTTAATGCCGAGACCAAACTTTTGCGCATCGGTGTTTTTGTCCAATTCAAAGCGCGCCATCGCCGCTTTCGACAGCGAGCCGCGCACGCCTTCAGCCAATAGCGTATATTTGGCGTGGAGTTCCATGCCTGCCATCCAGCCATCTTTTTTCGCGCCGGATTTTGAAACCCCCATATCGCCTGTCGCCACGCCGCGCACGGCGCCGTTGGCGTCAAACAAGAGTTCAGCCGCCGCAAAGCCCGGATAGATTTCAACCCCCAGAGCTTCGGCTTGCTCCCCCAACCAACGCGCCACATTGGCGAGGCTGACAATATAATTGCCGTGATTTTTCATCAATGGCGGCAGCATGATATTCGGCAGGCCAAAAGAGCCGCTTGCCGTTAAAATCAAAAAACGGTCTTTGGTGACTTTATCCTCCAAAGGCGCGCCGCGTTCGCGCCAATCGGGAAACAGACGATTAAGGCCAACCGGGTCCATCACCGCGCCCGACAGAATATGCGCCCCGACCTCCGACCCTTTTTCCAACACGCAAACCGAAACTTCAGTGTCGGCCTCTGCCGCCATTTGTTTCAGGCGAATAGCCGCCGACAGACCGGCAGGCCCGGCGCCGACAATCACCACATCATAGTCCATGGCCTCGCGCTCTTCGGGAGCCAAAGACCAGCCTTGGCGTGCATTAACTTGATTGACTGGCAAATCTGACATGAGTCACCCTTCCCCCGTTCCATCATCCAGCGTTAGATATAGCACACCATGCCCGCGTTTGAAGTGCGTTATTGCCCAACACGGTATTCGCTTGTGCTGTTTTATTGACGACGCACCCGCGTTTTCTATGCTTGACTAAACCAACATAGAAAAAAAGGAGTCCCCCATGTCTCACCTGAACCACCGATGGTTAGTCGTTTTTGCTGTTACTCTTGCCCTGTTTCTATCGCTACCTTTAATCCTTGCCCCACAGAACGGAGAAGAAATAACCAAGCAAGCCGAGCAAGGCAACGCTGAGGCGCAATTCAATTTGGGTGTGCTGTATGCAAACGGGGAAAGTGTCAAACGAGATACCCCGACTGCTTATGCTTTGTTTCTTCTCGCTACCCAGCAAGGAGATGAGAAGGCAAAAAAAGTGTAAATAGATTAAAGAAGGCATTAACAGGAGAACAAATCACCGCAGGGCAACAAATCGCCAAACAATGGCAACGACGCATAGAAGCCAACAAGCAGTAGAATATATCAAGACGCATATTGCATGAACTGGGCGACACTTGTTAATCTTGGCTGGATATGAACACACACGATTCATTCACCCGTCAGGAAATAATTGACCACATGCGCCAGCATGTCGAAGCCGGATGCAATGAAGTGCTGGCCGAAGCACCGGTCAATCATTATCAAGCACCAACCGCCCCGCCATCACAAGCAAAGACACAAGCATCTGCACCGGCACCGGCCATTGCCCACCCAAGCGAGCCGTCCAACGCCAAATCACAAGAGAGTGCCACACAAGACGCGACCAAACTGGCCGCCAATGCCCAAACGCTTGATGAGCTAAAGACCGCACTTGAAGGTTTTGACGGATGCGCCCTTAAGAAAACCGCAAAAAACACGGTGTTCTCCGACGGCATCGCAGACGCGGATGTGATGATTGTCGGCGAAGCACCGGGCCAAGATGAAGACCGGCAGGGCAAACCTTTTGTCGGTCGTAGCGGCCAATTACTCGATAAGATGCTGGCGACGATTTTTCTGTCGCGCGAAGAAAATGTTTATATTGCCAATGTTGTGCCGTGGCGACCGGTTGGCAATCGTGCGCCAAACAGCGAGGAAATTGCCATATGCCGCCCGTTTATCGAACGCCAGATTGAATTGGCGCAACCGAAAATACTTTTATTGGTCGGCGGCAGTTCGGCCAAGGCTTTGCTTAACACTGAAATCGGCATTACACGATTGCGCGGCAAATGGCATGAGCATAAAACCATTCCGGCTCTGCCGATACTGCATCCGGCTTATATATTGCGTAAGCCCGAAGCCAAGGCCGATATCTGGGCTGATTTATGCGCCTTGAAGGCACGTCTTAAGGAAATCGCTTGATGGTATTTTCGCCAATTTTGCGCGTTGGGTTAATGGTTGTGCTGACTTGTGTCGCCGCACCGGCAGAGGCGGCGGCGCCTCCTTTGCCGCGCCCGCAAATTTCTACGCCGGACAAATCATCCGATGCGTATCTTTACAAGCAAATTTTTGCCTTGCAGGCAAAAGCCAACTGGCAACGCGCCGACCGCCTTATTGGGCAATTACAAGACCCGATATTACTCGGTCATGTGCAATTCCAGCGCTATATGCATCCGACCGGATATCGTACCAAATGGATGGAATTGCGCGACTGGTTGGAAAAATATGCCGACCATCCAGAAGCCGGGCGCATTTATCGCCTCGCGCTAAGACGCAAACCACGCCGCGCCTCAATGCCGACAAACCCATTACCGGCTGCTGATTTCGTCACTCAGAACAAAAATTCTTCACCGCTTTTCCGCAGCCAAACCGCACGGCGGATAAAATACAAAGTCACCCGTCTGGTGCGCCGCGAACGCCCGACAAACGCGCTGGAATATATTCAGAAAAAACGTCAAAGCCAACATTTGACACCCACCGAAATTAATTTTCTAAAATCGTTCATTGCACGCAGCTATTATATTGAGGGTAAAATTTTCAAAGCACTGGAACTTGCCATTGAAGCCACACATAATCGCCGCGATGTGCCATTGGCCGATTGGCATGCTGGTCTGGCCGCTTTTCGCCTTGGGAAGATAGACATTGCCATCAACTATTTTGAAAAACTGGCGCAAAATCGGTTTGCTGGTGAACGCTTGCGGGCGCAGGCGGCTTATTGGGCAGCGCGTGGTTTGCATCGGCGCGGCGAGGTTGTGCGCGCCGAGACCCATTTCCGCGCCGCCGCCGGAAGCGGTGTGCATTTTTATGCCTTGCTGGCCACACAGCACATCGCCAACGGATTGGTGATTAACTGGCAGCGCGCCGACAATGCTTCCGACAAGCGTCTTGGTGCGCATCCGGCCATGCGCCGGGCAGAAGCTTTACGCGCCGCCGAGCAAAATGAATGGGCGCAGACCGAGCTTTTGGTTTTGCAAAAGCGACTGAGTGATAGCCAAGCGCGCACCCTGCTTTCTTATACACGTGACAATAATTAT
>CAYQFO010000039.1:0-3932 GCA_964416815.1 uncultured Rhodobiaceae bacterium
GTATTGGTGCAGGAAACCATCGATTTGCCGCCGCGCGAGGTGCTATTGCTGGCCGGTGTGTTGTTGCATCCGCAATTATTGGATAGTCGGCGTGATTTTTTTGAAGGGTTGAATTTTCACTCTGATGTGCTTAACAGACTACGCTTTGAAATTATTGATTATTTTGATAGTTTGCCGGAGCCGCAGGCAGGCGATAGCGCGCCGAATATTGGACTTGACAGAGCGGCTCTGGCAGGGCATTTGAATGAACGCGGCATGGGCGAGATTGTCGAACGTGCGCTCAATATGGCGGCAGCAGACAGTCTGAAATTTACCGATGCAGAGGGTTTAATGGAAGATGTTTTGCCTGCATGGCTTGAAACTGTGAAGGTTCACCATAAATTACATACATTGGCGGCGGAAAGACAGGCCGCAGAAGCGGATTTGGAAACTGAAATGGCCGAGCATGGCACGGATAAAACCTTGTCTCGTTTGATTGCCATAAAAAACGAAATTGCTACGTTGGAACGCCAATCCGACGGCTTATGAAGCAAGCGTAGAAATATTACGGAGACATTAATGGCAACAAAGAAGAAAACGTCCAATAAGACGGATAAGGAAGAGAGTGGCGACAGCCCGCTCATTGACATGAATAATCGTGATGTGAAGCGCATGCTTAAGGCTGCCAAGGCGCGTGGTTTTGTTACTTATGATGCGCTGAATGCGGTTTTGCCGTCGGAGGAATTTTCGTCCGAGCAAATTGAAGACATTATGCTCATGGTATCCGAAATGGGCATAAATGTGGTTGAAAATGACGGCAATGATGACAGCGATGAAGAAAGTCGCGACATAGTGGCCGCCAATGATGACGGAAATAGCAAAAAATCAACGGCCGTCGCCAAACCTGCCCGTACCACCAGCACCGGGGACCGCACCGATGACCCGGTGCGTATGTATCTGCGCGAAATGGGGTCAGTTGACCTTTTGTCGCGCGAGGGTGAAATCGCCATTGCCAAGCGTATTGAGGCGGGTCGCGAAGCTATGATTTCAGGCTTATGCGAAAGCCCTTTGACCTTTCAAGCGATTATTATTTGGCGCGATGAATTAAACGAGGGCAAGGTTCTTTTGCGCGACATTATTGACTTGGATGCCACCTTTGCAGGTCCGGAGTCGAAGAAAATTGACCGCTCGGCGGAGGGGGCTGCGCCACCGCCATCGGGTGCGCCGTCGGGGGAGGCGGAAGGCGAACCCGATGAAGAAGATGAAGACGCCGAGACCAATATGTCCTTGTCGACCATGGAGATGGAACTGAAGCCGAAAATTTTGGACAGTTTCGATGTTATTGCCACGAACTATAAGAAATTGCGGCGCCTCCAAGACCAAAATGTTGCCCGACAGGCCCAAGGTAAGAAATTGCCACCGGCGCAGATGAACCGGCTCAACAAATTTAGCGATGAAATTATTGCTGAGGTGAAAAGTCTGTCGCTCAATAATAGCCGCATTGAAGCGCTTGTTGAGCAGCTCTACAGTATCAATAAGCGATTGATAGGGCTGGAGGTGCGACTCTGGCGGCTGGCCGAGGCGGATGGCATCAGCCGCGAGGATTTCCTTAAGCAATATCAGAGTAATGAATATGAAACCAATTGGGCGCGTCGAGTCGGACGGCTGACCGGTAAAGGTTGGAAAGATTTCATCGGCAAAAACCGCAATGAGGTGAAAGATATTCGCCGCAAAATTCAAGAACTCGCCAATGAAACTGGCCTTAATATCACTGAATTTCGGCGCATTGTCCGCATGGTGCAAAAGGGCGAGCGCGAAGCACGGATTGCCAAAAAGGAAATGGTCGAAGCCAATTTACGGCTGGCGATTTCAATCGCCAAGAAATACACCAATCGCGGCTTGCAATTTCTTGATTTGATTCAAGAAGGCAATATCGGTCTGATGAAGGCCGTCGATAAATTTGAATATCGGCGCGGCTATAAATTTTCGACCTATGCGACTTGGTGGATTCGTCAAGCGATTACCCGCTCAATTGCCGACCAGGCGCGCACCATCCGCATTCCGGTGCATATGATTGAGACGATTAACAAATTGGTGCGCACGTCGCGTCAAATGCTGAATGAATACGGTCGCGAGCCAACGCCGGAAGAATTGTCGGTCAAGCTGTCCATGCCGTTGGAGAAAGTCCGCAAAGTGCTGAAAATTGCCAAGGAGCCGATAAGTCTTGAAATGCCGATCGGCGATGAAGAAGACAGCCAGCTTGGCGATTTTATTGAAGATAAAAATGCCATTCTCCCGATTGACGCGGCGATTTTGTCGAACTTACGTGATACAACAACGCGCGTGATGGCGTCATTGACGCCGCGCGAAGAACGTGTCTTGCGGATGCGTTTCGGGATTGGGATGAATACCGACCATACGCTGGAAGAAGTGGGGCAACAATTCTCGGTGACGCGCGAGCGTATCCGTCAGATTGAAGCAAAAGCACTCCGCAAGCTGAAGCATCCGAGCCGGTCGCGAAAACTTCGCAGTTTTCTGGACAGTTGATTGAATCGCCGAGGGAAGCTGAAAATACTTCTTTTTGAAGGCCAATTTGGGCTATAAGATTTTACGCTTCTGGGGGCCTGTAGCTCAGTTGGTTAGAGCGGTCCGCTCATAACGGATTGGTCGTAGGTTCAAATCCTGCCGGGCCCACCATCGCTTGCGCATTGAGATTAAGCATTAATAGCCGTCCGATATGATGCAACACTGGCTTGTTGAATCGTTCATGAAGTGCTAAAAATGAAGGGTTCATGCAATACGAGGGAGGCGATTATGAGTACACAAGATCAAGTAACAAAAAGTCGTATGCGGAAGGTTGCGCTCACCTCTCTGGCGGGCACGAGCATTGAGTGGTATGATTTTTTTCTTTATGCGACGGCTGCGGCGCTGATTTTCCCGCAAGCGTTTTTTCCTCAAGACATACCGCCGACGGTTGCGCTGATTGCTTCTTTCAGCACTTTTGCGGTCGGTTTTTTGGCGCGTCCTTTGGGTGGTATTGTTTTCGGGCATTTTGGTGACAAAGTAGGGCGCAAGCGCACGCTTGTTGTGGCACTCCTGCTGATGGGGGTGGCGACGACATTGATAGGCCTGTTGCCGACTTATGCGACGATTGGGATTGCTGCGCCGCTTTTGCTTATCTTTTTGAGATTTATTCAGGGCCTTGCGATTGGCGGACAATGGGGCGGTGCTGTGTTGTTGGTGACGGAAAACGCGCCAGCTGAAAAACGTGGCTGGTATGGTTCTTATGCACAGGCTGGTGGGCCTATCGGGGTTATTCTTGCCAATTTGGCTTTTCTGGGTGTCAGCAGTATGGTGTCGGAGGCTGATTTTGTGGCTTGGGGATGGCGGTTGCCGTTTATCGCCAGTATTTTGCTGATAGGGGTCAGCGCGTATGTGCAGATAAATCTGGAGGACACGGATGCCTATAAGGCACTCGCTGAACGGACGCAACACGCCGAAGATGGCACTGCGCCGGTCGCGCCGAGGTCGCCGGTTTTGGAGGTCTTGAGCAAATATCCCGGCCGCATTGCCTTGGCCGCCGGAGCCTTTATATCCATTCAGGTGACTTTTTACATATTGATTGCCTTTGTGGTCGCCTATGGCGTCTCTGAGGTTAAGCTGTCGCGCGATGACATGCTTGCCGCCGTGCTGGTTGCCGCCGCGCTTATGGTGGGGGTGCAGTTTTGGGCTTCGGGTCTGTCAGACCGCATCGGGCGCAAAAAAGTGTTTATGACTGGCACAGTCTTGACGGGGCTGTGGGGGTTTGCGCTGTTCCCTCTATTGGACACGGGCAATATCGTTTTGGTGAGTGGCGCGATTGCTTTTGGCTTGGCTTTTTTGGGTCTGCAATATGGCCCGCAGGCAGCCTTTTTCACCGAATTGTTCAGCACGGAGGTACGCTATTCGGGTGC
>CAYQFO010000039.1:3942-10562 GCA_964416815.1 uncultured Rhodobiaceae bacterium
GCTATCAGCTGGGTGCCATATTGGGTGGGGCGCTGGCACCGCTCATGGCGGTTTTGCTGTGGAAGGAATATGGCATTATTTTCGTGTCATATTATATCGCGCTGGCTGCCGTGGTGACGCTCATATCCGTCAAGCTACTGGATGAAACATCAGGCGCGGATTTGGACGCGATTTAAGGACTTTTAGGAGAGGAGAAAGAAAATGGAAATGATTTTACAACCTGTATTTGCGTTAGCTCTGTGGACCGGGGTGATGATGATTTGGATGTTTGCCACACGCATTCCTGCGCTTGGCAAAGTCAACATTCCGGAAGCTGAAATGGGGCATCCGGCGAGCATGGGTGTGTTGCCGTCGGAAGTGCGCCGCATTTCCGATAATTACAACCATTTGCTTGAGCAGCCAGTGCTGTTCTATGCGGTTGCGATTGCGCTGGCCGTGCTGGGACATGTCGATGAAATGATGGTTAATTTGGCTTGGGCTTTTGTGGGCTTACGGGTGCTGCATTCGCTGATTCAAGCGACGGTGAATGCTGTTATGCTGCGCTTTGGCGTGTTTTTGCTGTCATGGCTGGTCTTGCTGGTGATGATGGTGCGTGAGGCATTGGTTCTTTTTTAGAGCATAGCGCAATGGTTTAAGTTTCGGGCAGCCTTTGGGCTGCCCGTTTTATTTGCTTGGTGTGAAAAGCATATAAATCAGCGCGGCAATTTCGCTCTCCAATGGAAAGGACAGCATACCCATCACCGAATATCCGAGCAGCCATGGCATCAGATAAAATCGACCGATATAAAAAAACCACGCGACATAAAGCGGTATCAATGGTGGCAATAAAAAGGGCGGCGTTATCGGCCGCCAGATTTTCAGCAACGGATTTGTCAATTTCACAAACGCCTTCATGAAAAAGAAATCAGAATTCTCCGGCTGGAAGAAATTCATCGCCGTGCGGCCAATCAATGTCCACATCATTGCGCCGAGGGTGTAATCAATGATAATGACCCAGAGCGGAAAATTGACCATGCTTTTATCGGCTCTGCTGGTTTTGGTTTAGAATCGTGTCACCGCTTGGAATGCGGATGTCATCAATCATTTTTTGGATTTCTTCATCGGGTGCGGGCGTGAGTAGCGACACGCCAATCATGGCGACAAGGCTGACGCTCATGCCGACAATGCCGAAGCGTAGATGGTCAATGCCGAGAATGGGTTGCATATCGCCAAAGCGCACCAGATAGAGGTAAATGGCACCGGCCAGAAAGCCCAGCCCCATACCGGCAATAGCACCTTGGCGGTTGGCGCGTTTCCACCAGACGCCAAACACCAGTGGAAAAAACAGGCCTGAGCAAGCAAAGCTGAATGCCCAAGCGACCGCACCCAGAATACTCGATAATTTCAGGCTGGCGATAAAAGCACCTCCGACGCCGATAAGTAGCAGCAGAATGCGCGCGACAATCAGGCGGGTGCGTGTGTCGGCTTCTGGATCAATGATTTTGTAATAAAGGTCGTGGCTGAGTGCATTGGCAATCGCCAGCAGCAGGCCGTCGGCCGTTGACATGGCGGCGGCCATACCACCGGCGGCGACCAGCCCTGAAATCACATAAGGCAGACCAGCAATTTCCGGCGTTGCCAATACGACAATATCGCCGCGCATAAAAAACTCATTGATTTGTAGAATGCCATCGCCATTGCTGTCCGATATGGCGAGGAAGCCGACATGGCTCCATTTTTGAATCCATTCCAATGCCTGAACTTCGGCAAAAGATTTGCCGATAATGCCGCCCGCCAAATTCGGGTCAAGAATTTGCAGCTTGGTGAAAGTCGCCAATGCCGGTGCGGTGAAATAAAGCAAAAAAATGAACAGCAGTGACCAGACAACCGACCGGCGTGCCGCGCGCACGGATGGGGTGGTGAAATAGCGCATCAGAATATGGGGGAGCGATGCCGTGCCGGCCATCAACACCAGTGCCAAGGTGATGAATTTCCAGCTCGTCATGGCCGATGGCGAGATGGTCGCGTGGGGTGTGGTCAGGGTGTGCAGACCGGCGAAAGTCTCGGTTGGAAGTGCGCCGAGGCCGTGTAGCACTTCAAGTTCGCCAATCCGTTCAACCGCCGCGCCATAGGAGAGTTGCGGAATGAGGCCAAAATCTTGCGCGTTTGACATCCAGACAACCGGCACCAAATAGGCGATAATCAACACGATATATTGTGCAACTTGTGTCCATGTGACGGCGCGCATACCGCCCAGCATGGAGCATAGCAAAACCCCCAGCAGGCCGAACCAGACGCCAAGCTCAAATGGGATTTGCAGGGCGCGGGAAGCGATTGTGCCGGTGGCGTTGATTTGCGCCGTCACATAGGTGAAAGAGGCGACAACCAAAACAATAACGGCAAACAGCCGCGCCATATTGCCGCCATAGCGTGTGCCGATGAAATCGGGTACGGTGTAGCAACCGAATTTGCGTAAATAGGGTGCCAGTAGCGAATTGACCAGCACATAGCCTCCTGTCCAGCCGACAATAAAGGCAAGATAGCCATAGCCGCCGAAATAGACCCCACCAGCCATCGCCACAAAAGAGGCCCCCGACATCCAGTCGGCGGCGGTGGCCATACCATTATAAAGTGCCGGAACCTCACGACCAGCGACATAATAAGCATCCACCTGCATGGTGCGCGACAGCCAGCCAATGCCGGCATAAATCAAAATGGTGAAGCTAACGAATAAAATGCCCAGCGTGTCGGCACTGACGCCGATTTGCTCCAGTGCGGCCATCAGCACAATAAAGGCCAGAAAACCGCCTGTATAAAGGCCATATATTCTGCCGAGATTATTGATAAAACTGCCTTGCATTGTTTTTCTCATTTATTTTTGGCGACTTATTCGGACACACCGCAGTCGTCGTCTATTTTTTCCTGTGCGCGTGTGGAAAAATACAATATCAACACGAAAGCAATCGGCGAGCCTTGCGCGGCCATGTAAAAACCGAGCGGGAAACCGAGAAAGGAGATATTGTTCAGCTCGGCGCCGAACCAATGAATGATAAAGGCGAAGAAAAACCATACGCCCAACGTGGCAAATGTGAGGTTTTTCGTCCGCTTCCAGTGCGTTGCATGGGTGGATAGCTGCTCTGACATTTTACCTCTCTCATTCTCACGCGCATCTTGCATCTATAGTGCATGTGGCTTGTGGGCGCGTCTCGTTTGGGCTATCGGTAGACTATGCCCATTTCGCTATTGAAATTCAACAATTCAGCTTTGCAAACAGCAATTATGCAGAATTTAATTTCCTATTTGACGGCGATTGGACGCGGGTTGATATTCTGGCGTAAGCCACCGCCGATTGAGACGATGTGTGATTTGGTCGAATTTGTCGCCACGCGCGCGACCTTTATTGGGCAAACAACACTTTTCGATTATTTGCGTGCGCGTGCCGGTTTGCAGCATTTTAATTTGCTTACGGATGAGGTTTTTTTGGCAATGCTGCGTCCGGCGCGCACGCGGCTGATTTTGGTTTGCCTTGATGATTTGACGATTTTTACGGCTTGCTTGGTCGGTCGCTTGACCGATAGTGGGCGTGAGGATATGCAGAGACTGGCGGTTCACTTATTTCGGCGGGCGGCGATGCAAATTGACGCTAAAGATATTCCCGAAACCGAATGCGGCGAAGCCGTGCGTGGTTTTGAGACTGGTGCTGTATCTGTTGATTGGATGGCGCATGGTGGCGACGGTGCTTTTGCCAAAAGTCTGCAAGCACTGATTGATTTGGCGCCGGTGGTTGATACGCTGAAACAATTAGATGGCGCGATTGTGCAAAATTCTATGCGCTTTAAGTGGCGTGGCATTGAAGCCGAATTGGCGCAACGGCTTCGTGCTGAAAGCGTATTTGTCAGCTTTGCCGCCAAACCCGCTAAACGGGTATCATAGGAGACGCAAAATGGCTGCTTATCAGTATGTTTATGTCATGGATGGTTTGTCGAAAACCTATGCTGGTGGCAAGCAGGTGTTGAAGGATATTCGTCTGTCTTTTTTGCCGGGGGCTAAAATCGGCATTGTCGGGGTCAATGGCGCCGGTAAATCAACATTGCTGAAAATTATGGCCGGGGTCGATAAAGAATATCAAGGTGAGGCGCTGGCCGCCGAAGGCGCCAAAGTTGGCTATCTAGAACAAGAGCCGCAGCTTGATGAGGCTAAAACAGTGCTTGAGAATGTCATGTTGGGGGTTGCCGAAAAGCAGGCATTGGTTGAACGTTATAATGAGCTGGCAATGAATTACTCCGATGAAACGGCGAACGAAATGGCCGATTTGCAAGACCAAATTGATGCGCAAAGCCTGTGGGATTTGGACGCTCAGCTTGAACAGGCCATGGATGCGCTACGCTGTCCACCGGCGCAATCATCTGTTGCGCATTTGTCGGGTGGCGAAAAACGCCGTGTCGCACTGTGCAAAAAAAAGAAAGAAAAACCGGATTTACTGCTGCTTGATGAGCCGACCAATCATCTCGATGCCGAAACGATTGCGTGGTTGCAGCATCATTTGGCGGCTTTTGTCGGCACAGTGGTGCTGGTGACGCATGACCGCTATTTTCTGGACGACATTACCGGCTGGATTTTGGAATTGGATAGGGGACAAGGGATACCCTATGAGGGCAATTATTCCGGCTGGTTGGAGCAGAAACAAAAACGTCTTGAACAGGAAGCGCGTGAAGATTCCGGCAAACAGCGCACACTGGCGCGCGAATTGGAATGGATTCGCCAATCGCCGAAAGCCCGCCAAACCAAGAGCAAGGCGCGTATTACCGCTTATGAGGAATTGCTGGCGGGGGCCGGGCGAGAGGAAATCGGGCGGGCGCAAATCACCATTCCGTCGGGTCCGCGTCTCGGCGGTATTGTGTTGGAAGCGGAAAATCTGAGTAAGGGATTCGACGACCGCCTGCTGATTGACAAGCTGAGTTTCAAATTGCCGCCCGGCGGGATTGTCGGCGTGATTGGCCCGAACGGTGCCGGTAAGACGACGCTGTTCAAAATGCTGACCGGTGCCGAGCAGCCCGATGACGGCGCACTGCGTGTTGGTGAGACGGCAGTGATGGGCTATGTTGACCAAAGCCGTGACAGTCTTGATGACAATCAGAATGTCTGGGAAGAAATTTCCGATGGGTTGGATGTTTTGGAATTGGGCAAGCACGAAGTCAATTCACGCGCTTATGTCGGTGCGTTTAATTTTCGTGGCGGCGACCAGCAACGAAAAGTCGGCCAATTGTCGGGCGGCGAACGCAATCGTGTGCATTTGGCGAAAATGCTGAAATCGGGAGCCAATTTGTTGTTGCTTGACGAGCCAACCAACGACCTTGATGTGGAGACCTTGCGCGCATTGGAAGAGGGGTTAGAAAATTTTGCTGGTTGTGCCGTGATTGTCAGCCACGACCGCTGGTTTCTCGACCGCATTGCGACGCATATTCTGGCTTTTGAAGGTGATAGCCATGTGGAGTGGTTTGCGGGCAATTACGCCGATTATGAGGAAGACCGCAAACGTCGCCTCGGTGCTGGAGCGGAAATCCCCAAACGGATAAAATACAAGCAGTTCAGTCGGTAATTTATGATGTCGGTGTTTTCGTGTCGGGTTTGATTTGCTTACGAATGTGTTTCAGCAGGGCCTGAATGTCTCCCCGATTGTTTTTTAAGACGGAGGCAAAGCTGTCGCGCTGTTCCTGAGCCATCCACACGCCCAGCACGCGCAGGTCAAACAGGGTGAAGCTGTCGTCTTTTTCCTTGCGGAGCCACCAGTCTACGCCAATCGGTTCGCGGCCATTGGCAAATTCGATTTTGCTACTGACAATGAAATTGGCTTTTTTGCTCTGACTACCGGTCACAATGACTTTTTCGTTGGAATATTCGCTCAAGCGGTTGGCATAGACTTTGATAATCAATTCGTTCAGCAGCCCCTGAAAAGTTTCAAAATCTTCCGGCGATATATCGCGGCGGAACTGACCCAGCGTAAATCCGGCAATGCGGCGCATATTGGCGCGCTCGGCCAGCAAGGTGCGGAAACCTTGCTCACGCGCCTTACGGGTGGTGCTTTTCTGCAAAATGGTGATGGCCTCATCGGCCATTTCGGTCACAAAGGTTTGTGCGCGTTTTTCATCATCGGCCCAAGCCACCGGTGTTGCCAGCAACAAAAATCCTAAAAATAAAGCCAGTATGCGCATATCTGCCTCCTATTAATTTGCTATAGGTTATCCAATTCATCAAGGTCGGGCAACTCATCAATATCGGTTGCACCATTATTTACCGCATTGGCGCGGCTTTGACGATACAGACTTCGCAAGCTGGCATAAAAATCTACCGAACTGCGTTCAATTTCATCCAGCACCGTCAGATTGTTGGCGCGCAAATCAAGCCCCTCAAACGCAAAGCGTAACGCCGTGGCGTTCAGACTGTCGTCAGCAATATAAGGCACAGGGTCAAAAGCGGCCTCAGCAACCGCGCTGAAAAAATCGGCGTCCACAAACATGGCAGCAAAGTCGCGTGGTGGGCGTGGGCCGATAAGCGGGAAGAATAAATATGGCCCCTCACCGATGCCATAGACACCAAGCGTCTGGCCGAAATCTTCCGTATGGCGATCCAGCCCGATATAT
>CAYQFO010000040.1:0-1024 GCA_964416815.1 uncultured Rhodobiaceae bacterium
GCCGCAAAATCACTTCACGAGCCGCCACCAGCCCGCCATCAAGATAAACCGCACCCAATATCGCTTCGCAAGCATCGCCCAGCACATTGCCACTGACAAGCTTTTCACCCATCCCGCTATCGGTTTCAAGCACACTGGCCAGATTGAGTTCACCAGCCACATCAGCGCAAATGCGGCCACTGACCAAAACACTCAGCCGCCGCGACAAACTGCCTTCTTTTTCATCGCTATGGCGTATCATTAAGGCGTCGGCAATCACCAGCCCCAAAACGCGGTCGCCAAGAAATTCCAACCTTTCATTGTCATCATCCACATCAAGACCAGCATGGCGAAGGGCTTGGTGTAGCAAGGCTTGCGACTTAAAGCGATACCCCAAGCGGGTCATAAAGGCCGAGAGCGCACCTTCTTGCGACATCAATGTACCAAATTCAGCAGACGGCTATAGCGTATGGCAATCGGCCAACGCCAAAATTCATAAATCCGCGTCGTATCATCAAAAGAGAAAAACAAAATTTGCGCTGGGCCGACCAAATTTTCGTGCGGCACATAACCGACATAGCGCACCACACGACTGTCGGCGGAATTGTCACGATTGTCGCCCATCAAAAAATAATGCCCAGGCGGCACGCGATATTCACCAGTATTGTCCGCCGGCCCATCAATGACCGTATCCAGCGTCATATAGGAACGCCCACCGGGCAGCGTTTCACGATAGCGCCGGGCGCTGGTTTTTTTGCCGCTGCGGTCAACCTCCACAAAATCGTCCACCCGCTCGCGCAATAAAGGCTGACCATTCAAAATCACCTGACCGTCTTGCATGCTTATTGTGTCACCGGGCAAGCCCATCACCCGTTTGATAAAATCAGTGCGATTGTCAGCCGGCAATTTGAACACCACCACATCACCGCGTTCAGGACCCGTTTTTGACGTGCGCCCGTTAAACAAAGGCGGGCTGAATGGAAAACTGTGCCGCGAATAGCCGTAGCTGTATTTGTTGACAAACAGAAAATCACCAACCAGCAGC
>CAYQFO010000040.1:1034-6511 GCA_964416815.1 uncultured Rhodobiaceae bacterium
TTGGCTTCATGGAACCGGACGGAATGTTGAACGGCTGAAAAGCCAGCGAGCGAATAACCAGCGCAATCAACAAAGCCCAAGCCAGCGTTATCAAAAACGCCCTCCAGTCCGGCTTTTTCTTATCTGACTCATTCATGATTCACTCTCTTTCTTGGGCATAGCGGAAATAACAACAATCGCCTGCGCCAATGGGTAGTCATCACTAATGGTTACATCAATTTGTGCCTGCATGCCATCGGGGATGATTTCTTTTAGCCTTGCCTGCGCCCCCTTGGTGAGTGCCATTGTCGGCTTGCCGGAAGCCAGATTAACAACCCCCATATCGCGCCAGAAAACACCACGCCGCAACCCTGTTCCCAAAGCCTTTGAACACGCTTCCTTGGCCGCAAAACGCTTGGCATAAGAAGCCGCACGGTGCTTGCGGCGGTCGGATTTTTTTCGTTCAATCTCGGTAAAAATACGGTCGACAAAGCGGTCGCCAAATCTTTCCAGCGTTTTTTCAATGCGCCGAATATCAATCAAATCATTACCGAGACCGATAATCATTGTGCTGCCCCTGCGGCGCGTGCCTCCAGCATACGGCGGCGCATATCGCCAATGGCAAGCTCAAGCCCGACAAAAATCGCTTCCCCAATCAGAAAATGGCCGATATTCAATTCAACAATTTGAGCAATCGCGGCAATCGGGGCAACCGTTTCAAAACACAAACCATGACCAGCATGCACTTCAAGCCCGGCGTCATCTGCCTGTTGTACACCTTTTTGCAGTCGTTCGAGCTCGGCCGTAAACATCGTCTTGTTACCATCATGATGCGCCCGACAATAGGTGCCAGTATGCAATTCAATAATGTCGACACCGAGTTTTTGTGCCGCTTCAATTTGCGCCGGGTCGGGGTCAATAAACAGCGACACACGAATACCGGCCTGCTTAATCGGATCAATCATCGAGCGCAGCGCCGCGCCTCCGGCGACCACATCCAGCCCGCCTTCGGTTGTAACCTCCTGCCGCTTTTCCGGCACCAGACAACAAGCATTAGGCTTGTGGCGCAGAGCAATGGTGCGCATCTCCTCTGTTGCTGCCATTTCCAAATTAAGCGGCAGACCGATAGAACGCGCCAATCGGTCAATATCATCATCGCCAATATGCCGCCGGTCTTCACGCAAATGCGCCGTGATACCGTCAGCCCCGGCCTTTGCCGCAAATTCGGCCGCCCGCACCGGGTCGGGTAAGCCGCCGCCGCGCGCATTGCGAATCGTGGCCACATGGTCAATATTCACGCCAAGGCGAAGTTTTTTAGCACTGGTCATAAGCTGTCTGTTTCGTTGCTTGGTTTTGACTTGCCCGACACGCGCAAGCTTCGCTGCCGCTTATAAGCCTTGATTACCCACAGGCCCGGATAATATGTTGCAATCCCCAGCAGCAAACCAATCGGAAACATACCAACCGACATCGGCGTGATAAGCGGCAATAATGTTGACAAGGGAGCTTGCCAGAGCAGCTCAAAACTGAACGCCGACAAATCGGTATTGCCGCCTTCCAGACCGAGCAGAAAAATACCGCTTTGATAGGTGGCTATCCAAATAAAGGGAAAACTTATCGGATTGCCAATCAATGTGCCGATGGCTGAAGCAATGATATTGCCGCCCAACATCCAAGCAATCAGCCCGCCCAATAAAATATGCGCCCCCAGAAATGGCGAGGCCGAAATAAAACTGCCAATGGCCAGCCCAAGGGCGACCGAATGAGCACTGCCATGCAAGCGCAAAGTGCGTAGCCAGATATAGCTCATGGCACGCGTCCAGCCCTCGCGCGGCCAAACAAACTGCCGCACGCGCTGTAATAAATTCAGAGGTCTACGCCGTTTGAACATGCTCAGCTCATTTTCCGACTGCCCGGCTTTATCGCCGGTACATGGTGTAAGTCTTTGGGAATATTTTGCTTGTCAAATGTTTCAAACGAAACCTGCGCCAGCGCAACAAGCCTTGTTCCGATTTTAGCTTTTCCGGCCGAGCGGTCAATCAAACATCCGGCACCGACCACACGCCCACCATGGCCACGAATGGCACCAATCGCCTCACGCGATGACAAGCCGGTGGTGACAATATCTTCGACCATCACCACGCGCGGTCTGGCTGACAAAGTGTGTGGCAAATCAAACCCGCGCCGCAGGGTAAATTGATTGTCTACACGTTCCAGAAACATCGATTCAACACTCAGTTGACGCGCCACTTCATAGCCAATCAACACCCCGCCCATGGCCGGAGAAACAATGTAGTCAATGTCGCCTTTAACCGTAGCGCGGATTTTTGCGGCCAGTGCTTTTGCCAGCCGGGCGGCGCGTTTAGGGTTCATCAAAACGCGGGCGCATTGCAGATAGTGGCGCGAGTGCAGGCCCGAAGAGAGCCGAAAATGCCCCTCCAGCAAGGCACCGGCATCACGAAATTCTTGCAGCACTTTTTCCGGCGGCATCACTTTGGATTGCTTCATTCAGGCATCCTGCTCATTGTCGGCAAACACAATTCGCGAAACCTTATTGATAACCGAACTGCCCTGCAGTGCAGAAATGATTTTTTGTGCATGCGTCGCATCGCGCACCTGAATGTCAAATGTCAAATCGCAAAAATCTTCGTTCAACCGGGTCAATGCCAAATTACTGATATTGGCATCAAAATCGGCAATGGTTTGAGCAATCGTACTCAGCGAGCCAGTGCGATTGACAGCCGTCATTTGTAGACGACTGGCAAACATTGTGCCGCTTTCTTGCGAAGCCTCACCCCCCCAACGCATCGGCACAAGGCGTTCAGAGCCGTCAAGTTCGGGCGCCTCTTTGGGGTAAATCACAACGCCCTCGCCGCTTTTGACAAGGCCGACAATATCATCACCGGGCAAAGGAAAGCAGCCTTCGGCAATCGTCACCGCCGTGCCATAAAGCACACCATTTATCGGCACGGCGAGCGGCGTTTCCGGCTCCGGCTGAGACCCACGCGTGATTAGCGCACGCATGGCACCAGCCAGCGCATCGCGGCGTCTTACTTTCTTTTTCGGCATAACGGCCAGCAACACATCGCCGGTTGTGAGCGTCCCGCGTCCAATATCGGCATAGAGCGCATCAAGCGATTTATAGTCCATCACACCCAGTGCGCGTTCCAGCACCGCCTTGCCATCGGTTATGCCCTCTGCTGCCAATAGGCTCTCCAACATGCTCCGCCCGATGCTGATATAACCGGCCTCACGCGCCGCCCGCAATGACTGGCGAATGGCAGCGCGCGCCTTGCCGGTAACAACATTCTGCAACCAATCGGCACTCGGTAAATGGTCTTCTTGCCTTATCACTTCGATTTCATCGCCGTTTTTCAACAATGTTCTAAACGGCAGGCGTCGCCCGTTAATGCGCACGCCCACGCAATTATTGCCGATTTCAGTATGCACGGCATAAGCAAAATCAAGTGCCGTGGCACCGCGCGGCAGAACAATCAGACGCCCTTTTGGCGTGAAGCAAAACACTTGGTCGTGAAACAATTCCAACCTTGTGTTTTCCATAAATTCTTCTGCCGTGCCGCCATGACGAATTTGCTCGACCATATCGCGCAGCCAGTTAAACGGCTCCAGTGTCGATAAGTCGAGCCGCGCCTCTTCGTCATCTTTATATGTCCAATGAGCAGCGACGCCGTTTTCGGCAATCGCGTGCATTTGGTCGGTGCGGATTTGCACTTCCACACGCTGCTGATTGGGTCCAACAATCGTGGTGTGCAGGCTTTGATAGCCGTTTAATTTCGGCGTTGAAATATAATCCTTATACCGCCCCGGCACATAACGATATTCACGATGCAAAATACCCAATGCGCGGTAACACGTATCCTCATCATCGACAATCACCCGATAGCCGAAAACATCTGATAATTGCTCCAGCGAAATGGATTTGTGCTGCATTTTGCGCCAAATCGAAAAAGGCTTTTTTTGACGCCCATAGACTTTCACCCGCACACCACGATTGCCAAGCAGGGTACTGAATGTATAAGCGATATCGTCCAGCATGGTGCCGCTCTGGCGCACCACGTCGGCGAGGCGGTCGGTCACCAGATTGCGCCCCTCAGCATTAAGCTCGGCAAAAGCCAAATCCTCCAATTCATCGCGGAAACTCTGCATCCCCATGCGTCCGGACAAAGGCGCATAAATATCCAGCGTTTCCTGTGCAATGCGCTGCCGCTTGTCATCTGATTGAATGAAATGCAAGGTGCGCATATTGTGCAAACGGTCGGCCAGCTTAATCAGCAAAATGCGAATATCAGACGCCGTGGCCAGCAAGAGTTTACGAAAATTTTCAGCTTGGGCGCTGTCGCTGGAGACAAGCTCCAGTTTTGACAATTTGGTCACACCATTAACCAAATCGGCAATCTCGCAGCCGAAAAGTTTTTCAATCTCATCATAGGTCGTGTCAGTGTCTTCAATCGTGTCATGCAGCAGCGCCGTGACAATGCTGGCAGCATCCAGATTGAGGTCGGTCAAAATACCGGCCACCTCCACAGGGTGCGAAAAATACGGGTCGCCGGAAGCGCGCTTTTGGTCGCCATGTTTGCGGGTCGCAAACACATACGCACGATTGAGCAAATCTTCATTTGCCGTCGGGTCATATCCGGTGACCCTATCTACAAGTTCATATTGGCGCATCATGGCAAGAAGCCTTTTGCGCCTACGGGTGCCGGTTCAGTCGGAGGAGCGACCGCCATCGCCGCGCTCTCTGGGCGCATTGGCTTCCAAAGCCTGCAAGGCGGCCAGAATATCATCTTCACCCATTTCACTCATTTCTTCCTTCGGCTCTTCCTTGTCATCCTTTTCTTCCTTCTGTGCTTCCGCATCGGCGGATGGCAAAGGCGGGCGGCGGCGCGGCGAGAGGAATTCTTCCTCCGGTTCGTCAATTTCAACCTGTTTTTGCAGCGAGCCGATTAACTCTTCTTTGACGTCTTCGGGGATGACTTTTTCCTCAGCGATTTCACGCAAGGCCACGACCGGATTTTTGTCATTATCGCGTTCCACCAAAACCTCGGCACCAGCCGACATACCACGCGCACGATGCGACGACAGTAAGACCAACTCAAACCGGTTTGTGACTTTATCGACACAATCTTCTACAGTGACACGCGCCATGATTTTCCTCTGCCGTTTAATTCATATCCTTAGTCTATATGTAGGCCTGTTGCCGCCAAATCGCAAGAAAAATCGCAAAATGCACCAAGCCGAGATATTAACTATCGCTACTTCCCGCGCCTGCCGCTTTCTCAATCTCTTTAGCCGCCCACGCGTCAACGAATTGCCCCGACCAAGGCATATCGGAGTTAACGAAAACGCGCTCTTCATCATAAGCGCGGGCGGGTGGCAATTTCAAACCTTCGGGTATATTTTGTGGTCGGCCCTCCTCATTGTAAACAATTCCGTTCAACTGTTTCTGAGATAGATTTTTAACATCCTGCAAATTGGCA
>CAYQFO010000040.1:6611-10520 GCA_964416815.1 uncultured Rhodobiaceae bacterium
AACAATTCCGTTCAACTGTTTCTGAGATAGATTTTTAACATCCTGCAAATTGGCATCCCTCATATTCGCGCCCGCCAAATTGGCACGCCCCATCTTCGCGCCCTGCAAATCAAGATTGAAAAAATCCAACTTCCGTAAATCCAACTTGTCCAATGGATAATCGTTGCGCTCTTCTTTCGGCACATGGGAACAAAGAATTTCAATCGCCAGTGCAATATCAGTGCGGCTTTCTCTCGGTGATACATTTTTATCCTCTTCTGGCATGATGGCGCGGTCACGAATATAGCCGTGTAGAATTTTCTGCAGCAGCTCGCGATTTTCCGGCTCGGATTTATTCTCCTTGAGCAGGCTGTTGATTAAACGCAGTCCGGCATTTCGCGTCAGATTGACTTGGTTTCCTAATGCCTCAATCGCCCGGCTCAATCGGTCATTAAACAGATTGGTTTCGCTCACCGCCACCCGCCGCGCTGCCAGCATCAGACCATAAAGGCCGCCGATTGCACCTAAGGCAATAATCAAGGAGCGTGTCGCTTCGCCGCTCCACGCTTCGCCATAAAGCCAGAGGGGTCGGGTGTCTTCAAAGACTGCCGAAGCAATCACCAGCCCAGCAAAGATAAGCTCAAGATTGTTCCAAACCCAACCCTTGCACCTCTGCCAAAATCTCTTTGCCATTAGCTCACCACTTCATGAATTTCTTTCAAAGTGGTCAACAGGGCGCGGGCTTCGCTGAGCGGCAGGCAGCTTGGTGCGTCGCACAGGGCGGCATCGGGCTTGGGATGAAACTCTAAAAACACGCCGTTCACCCCCGCCGCCACCGCCGCTTTCGCCAACACGCCAACCCCCTCGCGCCGTCCGCCGGTTGAGGCACTACCGCCGCTTTTGCTGGCCGTGCGTGGGTCGGCCCCGGGCAGTTGCACAGCGTGGGTGGCATCCATCGTCACCGGAACGCCGAGCTTTTTCATTTCCGCAATCCCCAACATATCTACCACCAGATTATTATAGCCAAAGCTGCTGCCACGGTCGCATAGAATGAGTTGCACATCGGCTGCCGCCTCACGCGCTTTACTGACGATATTGACGCAATCCCACGGCGCCAGAAACTGTCCCTTTTTGGCGTGAAGCCAACCGCCGCGCTTGGCCACGGCTTTAGCCGTTGCCACCACCAAATCGGTCTGCCGCACCAGAAACGCCGGCAGCTGCACCACATCGGCCACATCGGCCACGGCTTCAGCTTGATGCGGCTCGTGTATATCGCTCACCACCGGCACATGATGCGCCGCCTTGACGGCGGCCAGCATCGCCAATCCGGCTTCCAACCCCGGCCCGCGATAGCTTTCGATTGACGAGCGATTGGCTTTGTCCCAACTGGCTTTGAAAATATAGGGCAGCCCCACATCGGCACAAACCGCTTTTAACTCGGCCGCCACTTCCAGCGCGAGGCCTTCATCTTCCAGCACATTCAGCCCGGCCATCACCACCAGAGCTTCGCCATCGCCGATTCTAATGCCTGTCTGTTTTAATGTCAGTGTGTCCATTTCTTTTCCTATACCAGTCGACTCTGTGTCAGCGCGGCCTCAATAAAGGCGGCAAATAAAGGGTGTGGCGCAAACGGGCGCGATTTCAGCTCCGGATGAAACTGCACCCCGATAAACCAAGGGTGGGCAGGAATTTCAACAATTTCCGGCAATACCCCATCGGGCGATACACCAGAAAAAACCATGCCCTTTTCTTCCAGTGCCTCACGAAACTCCATATTCACCTCGTAGCGATGCCGATGCCGCTCAGAAATAACCCGCGTGCCGTAAATCTCTGCCGCGCGGCTATTTTCCTGCAAATACGCCTCATACGCCCCAAGCCGCATGGTGCCGCCCATATCGCCATCAATACCACGCTTCTCCAGCACGTCACCATGCGCCCATTCGCTCATCAAACCAACCGCCAACGCCCCGGGCAAACCAAATTCCGACGAAGTCGCATCGCCCACACCGCACAGATTGCGCACCGCCTCCAGCACCGCCATTTGCATCCCATAACAAATGCCGAAAAACGGCACATTGCGCAGGCGGGCAAAATTCGCCGCAGCAATCTTGCCCTCAGCACCACGATGACCAAATCCGCCCGGAACCAAAATCCCATGCAGCTTCTCCAAATAAAGTGCGGCGTCCTCGCGCTCGAAAATCTCCGCGTCCATCCATTCGATATTGACCCGCACCTGATTGGCAATGCCGCCATGCTGCAAAGCCTCCATCAGCGATTTATAGGCGTCCTTCAGTTCGGTATATTTACCCACCACCGCTATGCTCACCTCACCTTCCGGCTCGGATATCCCACTCAGCACCTCGTCCCACAGACTTAAATCCGGCTCCGGCGCGTCGCTAATGCCAAATGCCGCCAGCACTTCCGTATCCAGACCCTCACCATGATAAGCATGCGGCGCAGTGTAAATACTCGCCACATCAAGGGCCTCAATCACCGCGCTCTCGCGCACATTGCAAAATAGCGCAATTTTCTTTTTCTCGTTTTCAGGTATCGGCCGGTCGCATCGGCACATCAAAATATCCGGCTGGATGCCAATCGAGCGCAATTCCTTCACCGAGTGCTGCGTCGGCTTGGTTTTCAACTCACCTGCAACCGAAACATACGGCAAAAGCGTCAAGTGCATAAACACCGTATGACCATAGGGCAATTCATTATACAACTGTCGTATCGCCTCGAAAAACGGTAGCCCCTCAATGTCGCCCACCGTGCCGCCAATCTCGCACAGCACGAAATCAACATCATCCACATTGCTGGTAATGAAATGCTTTATCGCATCGGTAACATGGGGTATCACCTGCACCGTGCCGCCCAGATAATCACCGCGACGCTCTTTGGCCAAAATATCGCGGTAAATCTGACCGGTCGTGACATTATCACCACGACTGGCAGGCACGCCAGTAAAACGCTCATAATGGCCGAGATCCAAATCCGTTTCAGCCCCGTCATCGGTCACATAAACCTCGCCGTGCTGATAAGGCGACATGGTGCCGGGGTCAACATTCAGATAGGGGTCGAGCTTGCGCAGGCGAACACTATACCCACGCGCCTGTAAAAGAGCCCCCAAAGCCGCCGAAGCAAGACCTTTTCCAAGTGAAGAAACCACGCCGCCAGTAATAAAAATATATCGCGCCATGGGAGGGCAGAATACATGCCGCATCCGATTCGGGCGAGTCGAAAATAGCGAATCGCCACTTTATTCCGAATTTATTTGGGTGTCGGCAAATCCGGCGCCGGCAGAATCGGCGCCGGGGCGACCGGAATCGCTTGCTTACCCTCGCTTTCAATCACACTATCCAGCACCGATTGATTACGCTCCACCGTGCTGATAATGGTCAGACCAATCGACGTCAGAAAAAACATCGCCGCCAAAATCGCCGTCGAACGGCTCAGCGCATCGCCCAGACCGCGCGCGCTCATCATCCCCCCACCGCCGCCGCCAATGCCAAGCGCACCGCCCTCCGAGCGTTGCAGCAAAACCAACACAATCATCGCCAAGGCAATCAGCAAATGCAGAACCAGCAAAATAGTGCTCATAGAAAGCTCCTTAAATCTGATGGCTTTCTAACCCATTTGACGTTTTTTGACCAGACTTGCATTGTCAGAATAGCAAAATACACAAGAGAGAGAACAAAATGGCAGAAGAATTCAAACGCGTAAATTAAATATCACAACAATCAACAAGGCGACAACGGTCAGCCCGAAACCGGCAACCCATTGGATAAGCTCTGATTTCACCGTGGCAATTTTCAATTCAAGCGCGGCAATATCTTTCTGTATCAGCGCGATATCCTCTTTGGTGGACAGGTTGGAATTAACAATATCTTTCTGTATCAGCGCGATATCCTCTTTGGTGGACAGGTTGGAATTAAC
>CAYQFO010000041.1:0-3458 GCA_964416815.1 uncultured Rhodobiaceae bacterium
AGATAAAAAGCAAGTGATGTCAGTGTCATGAGGTTATTTATTTTCTAGCGATAGGACGGGTGCTTTATACCGATTATATTTATTTTTTTCAGGCGGCTGGCGCGATTTTGCTGGTTGCCATGATTGGCGCGATAGTGTTGACGTTAGTGCCGTCTCGTAATCCAAAGCGGCAGAGCATTGCCCGCCAAAACGCCCGCACTAAAAAGGATGGGTTGGAGGTTGTCGATGTTAAACCGGGGCAAGGGCTGTAAGGACGCAAGATGATTGGGCTGACACATTATCTAACGCTTGCCGCGATTATTTTTACGCTCGGTGTGTTCGGCATTTTTCTGAATCGGAAAAACATCATCATTATTTTGATGTCGATAGAACTCATGCTATTGGCGGTGAACATTAATCTTATTGCTTTTTCAGCCTATTTGGGGGATTTGACCGGGCAGGTTTTTGCCATGTTGGTGTTGACCGTTGCCGCCGGTGAAGCGGCCATTGGGTTGGCCATTCTGGTTGTTTACTTTCGCAATCGCGGCGGTATCGCCGTTGAAGATGCCAGCCGGATGAAAGGTTAGAAATGTATCAGGCGATTGTCTTTTTTCCGCTTATCGGGGCCCTTATCGCGGGGCTGTTTGGGCGTTTGATTGGTGCGCGCCCGGCGGAATTGGTCACGTCCGGCTTGCTGATTGCTTCGGCATTATTGTCCTGCGTGGCTTTCGTGGATGTCGCACTGAACGGGGCTTTGCATAAAGTCGGCGTGTTTGAGTGGATACATTCCGGCAATATGAAAATTGACTGGATGTTACGCATTGATACGCTGACCGCGGTAATGTTCGTGGTTGTGACCGGTGTGTCTTCATTGGTGCATGTTTACGCGATTGGCTATATGAGCCACGACCCGCACCGCGCCCGCTTTTTTGCCTATTTGTCATTGTTTACTTTTATGATGTTGGTGTTGGTGACGGCCGATAATTTTCTGCAATTATTCTTTGGCTGGGAAGGTGTCGGACTGGTCTCTTATTTGCTAATTGGCTTCTGGTATAGAAAACCGTCAGCCAATGCCGCCGCCATTAAAGCATTTGTCGTCAATCGGGTTGGTGATTTTGGATTGCTTCTCGCTATTGCGGTGATTTTCTTCGCCGTTGGCTCGCTCCAATTTGATGTGGTCTTTGCCGCCGCCAATGCGCTTGCTGAAGGCCAGTTTGAATTTCTTGGGGGAACATTCCCGACCCTGACAGTGATTTGTCTACTCCTCTTTATGGGGGCTATGGGCAAGTCGGCGCAATTTCTGCTGCACACATGGCTGCCCGATGCAATGGAAGGCCCGACACCAGTTTCGGCACTTATTCATGCGGCGACCATGGTCACTGCCGGTGTGTTTTTGGTCGCCCGTTGTTCACCGCTTTTTGAATGGTCGCCAACTGCGCTCACTGTTGTGGTTGGCGTCGGCGCCCTTACCGCCTTTTTTGCCGCAACCGTGGCTCTGGTGCAGAACGATATAAAGCGCGTGATTGCCTATTCCACTTGCTCGCAGCTCGGCTATATGTTTGTCGCGCTCGGTGTTGGTGCTTATCAGGTGGCGATGTTTCATTTATTTACCCATGCTTTTTTCAAAGCATTGTTATTTCTTGGTGCTGGCTCGGTGCTTCACGCCATGCAGGACGAACACGATATGCGCCGCATGGGCGGGCTACGTCATTATTTGCCGGCCACTTGGGTAATGATGCTTATCGGAACACTGGCTTTAACTGGTTTTCCAATGACGGCCGGTTATTTTTCCAAAGACGCCATCATCGAGGCGGCCTATGCCGGTTCACATATATTCAGCTTCCAATTGCTCGTGATAACAGCCTTGTTGACTTCTTTGTATAGCTGGCGGTTGATGTTTTTAACCTTCCATGGCACGTCACGCGGTAGCAGCGAAACACTCAGTCATGTGCATGAAAGCCCGCCGGTTATGCTGGTGCCGTTACTATTGCTGGCGTTTGGCGCATTACTTTCTGGTGGCGTGTTTTACGATTTTTTCATCGGTCATTACAGTCTTGATTTTTGGGGCAGCAGTATTTTCACCGGTGCTGACAATTATGTGTTGTATGAATTGCATAGCGTGCCGGATTGGGTAAAATTTTCGCCGTTAATTATGATGGCGGCCGGGCTTTTGTTGGCTTGGCTGCTCTATATCCGTAAACCCGGCTGGCCTGCGGTCATCGCTGAACAGCACGATTTGATTTATAAGTTGCTACTGAACAAATGGTATGTTGACGAAATTTACGATTTTGTGTTTGTCCGTCCGACCAAATGGCTGGCGCGGTTGCTGTGGCGGCAGGGAGACGGCACCATTATTGACGGCTTCGGCCCCGATGGTGTGGCCGCCACCGTGCTACGCGCCACGCACCGCTTCGTCGCTTTGCAAACCGGTTTTGTCTACCACTATGCTTTTGTCATGCTGCTCGGCATTGCAAGTCTGGTCAGTTGGTTCATCGTGACGCGAGGCTATTAGACATGGCTGATTGGCCGATTCTCTCAACCATTACTTTTCTGCCGCTTGTCGGGGTGGCGTTTTTGTTGCTCATCCGCGGCGATGAGGAAGCGGTTGCCGGTAATGCGCGCGCGGTTGCGCTTTGGACAAGCGTGGTCACGCTGGCCTTGTCTATTTTTATGGTCAGCCAATTTGATACAAGCAGTGCTGATTTTCAATTTGTTGAGCGGGTTGGTTGGCTTGGCAAGGGCATTGACTATGCGATGGGGGTGGACGGCATTTCGGTGTTGTTTGTATTGCTGACGACGACGCTCATGCCCGTGTGTATTCTGGCAAGTTGGCAGTCGATAACCATGCGGGTGCGCGAATATATGATTGCTTTTCTGGTGCTGGAAACGCTGATGATTGGCGTGTTCTGCGCTATGGATATCATCCTGTTTTATCTGTTTTTTGAGGGTGGTCTTATCCCGATGTTTCTGATTATCGGCATTTGGGGGGGGGCGCAGCGCGTTTATGCCGGTTTCAAGTTTTTTCTCTATACGCTTACCGGTTCGGTTTTAATGCTGCTGGCCGTGTTGGTTATGTATTGGCAGGTTGGCACAAGTTTTATTCCGGATTTGGCGCAGGTGCAATTTACGTCGACCATGCAAAATTGGCTATGGCTGGCGTTTTTTGCCAGCTTTGCGGTTAAATTGCCGATGTGGCCTGTGCATACGTGGTTGCCGGATGCGCATGTGGAAGCACCAACAGCAGGGTCGGTTATTCTGGCCGGTGTGTTGTTAAAAATGGGGGGGTATGGTTTTTTACGTTTTTCTTTGCCGATGTTTCCACTGGCTTCGGAATTTTTTGCCCCGCTTGTGTTTGCCTTGAGTGCCATTGCCATTGTTTATGCCTCGCTGGTGGCTTTTGCGCAGGAGGATATGAAAAAGCTGATTGCTTATTCTTCGGTAGCGCATATGGGTTTCGTGACCATGGGATTGTTTTCGGC
>CAYQFO010000041.1:3468-10316 GCA_964416815.1 uncultured Rhodobiaceae bacterium
TCGGCCACCAAACAAGGCGTGCAGGGTGCGGTGTTCCAAATGCTGTCGCATGGCTGGATTTCTTCGGCTCTGTTTTTGTGCGTCGGGGTGATTTACGACCGCATGCACACACGCGAAATTTCCGCTTATGGCGGGTTGGTCAATCGTATGCCCATCTATGCGACTTTATTTATGCTGTTTACCATGGCCAATATCGGCCTGCCCGGCACCTCTGGCTTTGTCGGCGAATTTTTAACCATTGTCGGCACATTTCAGGTCAGCACATGGGCGGCTTTGTTTGCCGCAAGTGGGGTGATTTTGTCGGCCTGTTACGGTTTAACGCTTTATCGGCGCATCAGTTTCGGGCGCATCGAGCATGAGGGTTTGCAAGAAATTACGGATATGACCAGCCGCGAGATTTTGATTTTCGTGCCATTGGTGATAGCCACTTTGGTATTCGGTCTTTGGCCGATGCCACTGCTTGATGTAACGGCAGTTTCCGTTGACCTGCTCATTGTCAATTATCAAGAAGCTCTGGCGGCGTATCATTCTGCTGCGGGCGGACGCTAAGGAGAAGGCACTCATTGATGACCGATATACTTCTCATTTTGCCGGAACTTGTATTGTTTTGCGGTGCCATGGTGTTGTTGATGGTCGGTGTGTTCGCGGGTCGTGATGTTACGCGTTTGATTGATTTATTATGTATCGGGTTGCTTTTTCTTGCCGCGTTGATTGCGATATCACAAGCGGGTGCAGAAAAAATGTTCGCCTTCAACGAGGCGTTTGTTGTTGATGGTTTCTCCTCAATTATGAAGGCACTGGCTTTCTTTGCCACAGCGACGACGATTATTCTTTCCCGCTTCTATATGGAGCGCGAAAAATTGGCGCGTTTTGAATATAGCCTGCTGCTTGTATTGGCCGCGACCGGCATGGGCATGATGATTTCAGCCAATGATTTGATTGCGCTCTATATGGGCATTGAACTGCAAAGTCTGGCCCTTTATGTGGTGGCGGCGATTAAACGCGACAGTCTGCGGTCAACCGAGGCGGGATTAAAATATTTCGTTCTTGGCGCCCTTTCATCCGGCATATTTCTGTATGGAGCCTCACTGATTTATGGCTTTTCGGGGGGAACGAATTTTGTCGACATTGCTTATGCTTTCCGCCCCGATGACGGACAGTTGCCGATTGGACACGTGGTTGGCTTGGTCTTTCTGCTGGCCGGTTTGGCGTTCAAAATCTCGGCGGTGCCTTTCCATATGTGGACACCGGATGTTTATGAAGGCGCTCCGACACCGGTCACGGCGTTTTTTGCTGCGGCGGCGAAGATTGCTGGTATGGCCGTATTCCTTCGTGTTGTCAGCACGGCATTTCCAGATGCGTTGATGGCGTGGCAGCAAATCATAATTTTCATTGCTGCGGCGAGCATGGTACTGGGGGCTTTTGCGGCCATTGGCCAACGCAATATCAAACGCCTGATGGCGTATTCGTCGATTGGGCATATGGGGTTTGCTTTGGTCGGTTTTGCTGCCGGAACGCAAGAAGGGGTCAGCGGCGTGATTTTATATATAACGCTTTATGCGACGATGACGCTGGGTACATTTGCCTGCATCTTGGCGATGTGCCGCGACCGCGTGCCGGTGGAGGATATTGACCATCTGGCGGGCTTGAGCCGAACGCGTCCGTTTATGGCCGCGTGTTTGGGCGTGATGATGTTCTCGCTCGCCGGCATTCCACCACTGGCCGGATTTTTCGGCAAGCTGTTTGTCTTCCGTGCCGCGATTGAAGCCGGGCTTTACCCACTGGCGATTATTGGTGTGCTGGCCAGTGTGGTTGGGGCTTTTTATTATTTGCGGATTGTCAAAATTATGTATTTGGATGAACCGGCCGAGGAGAGCAATGATGCCATGCCGCATGAATTATCAATTATAGCTGGTGCCTTTGCTATTTTTACGGCCTTCTTTTTTGTCTATCCATCGCCGCTTGTTGATATGTCCGGCACAGCCGCCCGCGCTTTGCTGAAGGCGGACGCGCATACGCAGACTATTCGGCAATTAAAAGACGCATCACCCGATGCGGGTATGTCGCACTAATGGAGCTGCCGACTGGCTATCAGCTTCTGCATTTGGCGCAGGTCGATAGCACGAATGCACAAGCCGCACGTTTGGCGGGTGATGGCGTCAAACAAGCGCACTGGATTATCGCCGATGAGCAAACGGCCGGGCGTGGCCGTCACGGTCGCCACTGGGTATCACCGGTCGGCAATTTGATGACAACGCTCTATTTACCGCGCCAAATGAATGTCGCAGAAGCTGGTAATATGGCCTTTATTGCCGGTATTGCATTGGCTGATACGGTCGCAGCTTATGTTGGCGAGCATTATGTCAGCTTGAAATGGCCGAATGATGTGCTGGTTGATGGCGGCAAGATTTCCGGCATTTTGCTTGAGACCTCCACGCATGGCAAAAAGCTTGATTGGGTGGCGGTCGGCATGGGGCTTAATTTGGTGGCGCACCCGAATAATACGCCTTACCCGGCAACCAGTATTAAGCTGCTGACCGGCAAAGCACCGGACAAATTTGAGATAGTGCAAAAACTGGCGTATGGGTTTGACCGCCTGTTAATGACACAGCGTGATTTAGGGCTTGCCTGCATTTTGAGCGAATGGCGGAAATGGGCGCAAAATATCGGCGAACCGATTGGCGTACGGTTGGAAAAAGAAACATTGCACGGCATATTTGAAGATATAGACGACCATGGTGCGCTGTTGCTTCGCTTGCCCGACGGCGGCAAAGAAGTGGTGTCGGCGGGTGACGTATTTTTTCCTGAGTTGGTGCATGATGCGTGATAATCCTGACTTGGTATTTGTGCCATTGGGCGGCACTGGTGAGATTGGCATGAATTGCAATCTCTATGGCTATGGGCATGGCAAGAAGCGCGATTGGATTATGGTTGATCTTGGCGTTACCTTTGGTAAGGCGCACGAACCGGGCATTGACGTTATAACGCCCGATGTCAGCTTTATTGAAGACCAACGCAAGCACTTGCATGGGCTGGTGTTGACGCATGGTCATGAAGACCATATTGGCGCGCTGGCGTATCTTTGGCCAATTTTGAAATGTCCGGTCTATGCGACGCCCTTCACCGCCGAATTGGTGCGCGGCAAATTGGCGCGTGCAGGACTGGAAGGCGATGTTCCATTAAACATTATTCAACCCGATGCCCATATTGAACTTGGCCCTTTCGCCATTGACTATATTTGCCTGACCCACTCGATTGCCGAGCCCAGTGCGTTGGCGATTCGGTGTGGGGGGGCGCGTGTATTGCATACTGGCGACTGGAAAATTGACCCGGACCCGGTGATTGGACGGCTGACCGAGGTTGAGCGTCTAAAAGCCTTTGGCGATGAAGGCATTGATGCGATTATTTGCGACAGCACCAATGTGTTGGTGGCGGGGCGTTCCGGCTCTGAGGCGGATGTCGGTGCTGAATTGCAAAAACGGGTGGCCGAAAGCACGAAGCGCGTGGTGGTAACGACTTTTGCCTCCAATGTAGCGCGGCTCACCAGTATTGGTGAAGCCGCGCGGATGGCCGGGCGGCATTTGTGTCTGGCCGGTCGCGGTATGCACACGATTTATCAAGCCGCACGGGCGACTGGTTATTTGACCCAATTTCCCGAATTGATTGACGAGGCCGATGCCGCTTCTTTGCCGCCGCATAAGCTTTTGATTTGTTGTACGGGCAGTCAGGGAGAAAGCAATGCGGTGCTGGCGCGTATGGCGTCGGGGCGGCATCCGCATTTGATGCTGGAAGCAGGCGATAGGGTGATTTTCTCATCGCGCAAAATACCCGGCAATGAGGCTGATATTAACGCGCTACAAAATCGACTGGCGGCGCTTGATGTAGAAATTATCGCGCCGCAGGGAAATGACATTCACGTATCGGGACATCCGTGCCGCGATGAATTGGTGGATATGTATGGTTGGGCGCGTCCGCGTGCTGCCATTCCGGTGCATGGGGAGCATCGCCATTTGGTGGCCCATGCGGCATTGGCGCGCAAATTGCGGGTGCCAGAGCCATTGCGCATTCACAATGGCGATATGGTGCGTCTTACTCCGGGGCCGGTCGAAGTGATAGATAAAGTGCCGCATGGTCGCCTTTATATGGATGGCGATATTCTGGTCAGTGCCAATGACGCGGCACTATCGGCGCGACGCAAAATAGCCCAAAGCGGTGTGGTGTTGGTCTCACTGCCGATTGATGCCACCGATAGACTGGCTGGTCAGCCGGACGTGAAATTGGTCGGTATTCCGAAGGATGACGGCATGGTGGCGATGGCCGATTGGGTGCTGGATGCGGTGGAACGCGCCATTCCATCAGCGGGACAGCTGACGCCAGAGCGCGCCGAAAAGGAAATTACAAAGCTGGTGCGCCGTGAAATGGGGCGTCGTTGGGGCAAGAAACCGGTGGTCGTGGTTGGCTTTGTGCGTCTATAATCGGGACATGATTGAAATTGGATTTTTGCTCGGCTTTGCCATTTACGCGATTGTTTGGTTTTTGGTTTTATTCATGGTGCTGCCTTTTGGCGTGGTGACGCAAAGTGAAGTGGGGCAGGTTGTGGCGGGGTCAGCCGAAAGCGCACCGGTGATTACCCATATCGGTCGCAAAATGGTGATAGCGACGCTTCTTGCGGTGATTTTCTATGCCCTGATTTATTGGCTGTTGACGCGCGGTGTGCTGGCTGAATTTGAGTTACCGTTTTTGTCGCAAGTCAGCTCGAAAAAATAGCGGTGCTGCATAGAATTTTCATTTTGTGAAGATTATTTGCGCTACTTTTTGAGCGTGCTATGACGGGGGTCTTATGCATCTATCCAGATATTTCATGCCGACTTTGAAGGAAGACCCAAGCGAGGCGCAAATTGTTTCGCACCGGCTGATGTTACGCGCTGGCATGGTGCGTCAAAGTGCGGCCGGTATTTACAGCTGGCTGCCCTTAGGCCATCGGGTGCTGAAAAAAATTGAGCAAATTGTCCGCGAAGAGCAAAATTGTGCTGGTGCGCTGGAAGTGTTGATGCCGACCCTGCAACCGGCCGAACTTTGGCGACAATCAGGGCGCTATGATGATTATGGTAAAGAGATGTTGCGCATAACCGACCGCCATCAGCGTGATTTGCTCTATGGGCCGACCAATGAGGAACTGATTACACAGATTTTTCGCGATAATGTGCGCAGCTATAAGGAATTGCCGCGAAATTTGTTTCACATTCAATGGAAATTTCGTGATGAGATACGCCCGCGCTTTGGGGTTATGCGGTGCCGCGAATTTTTGATGAAAGATGCTTATAGTTTTGACCTCGATGAGGCATCGGCGCGGGTTTCCTATCAGAAAATGTTTGTGGCTTATTTGCGCACCTTTGCGCGTCTGGGCGTGACGGCGATTCCGGTCGCCGCCGATACCGGCCAGATTGGCGGCGATTTGAGCCATGAATTTATCATTTTGGCCGAGACTGGTGAATCCGAGGTTTTTTGCCATAAGGACATACTGGATTTAACCGCGCCGGAGGCCGATTATGACCGCGACTTGACGCCAGTGATTGAAAATTTCACGCAAAATTACGCGCGTAGTGATGCATTGCACGACCAAGTTTTGTTTGAAGAACAGGTTCCAGTCAAAAAACGCATAACAGCACGTGGCATTGAGGTTGGGCATATTTTCTATTTTGGCGACAAATATTCAAAACCCATGCAGTGCCGCGTCGCCGGTCCCGATGGCAAAGAAACCGCTATCCATAGCGGCTCGTACGGGATTGGTGTGTCGCGCTTGGTGGGTGCCATTATTGAAGCTGCCCATGATAGCGACGGTATTGTCTGGCCGTGGTCGGTGGCACCGTTTCACATTGGCCTTGTTAATTTGAAAACCAGTGATGCAGCAACCGATACGATGTGCCTCAGGCTTTATGAGGCACTGACACAAAACGGCCTTGATGTGCTTTATGATGACCGCGATGAACGCGCTGGTGCCAAATTTTCTGATATGGATCTTATCGGTCTACCATGGCAGGCCATTGTCGGGCCGCGCGGGGCAGAAAGTGGCGAAGTTGAAATTAAAGACCGTGCAACGGGTAAAAAGCAGACGGTTTCTTTCGAGCGGGCGGTCGCTCTTTTGTCTGTGTCACCGGCATAGGGCGAAGCATCATGCGACCGTTTAATGCACTGGAATGGCATATCGCAGGACGATATTTGCGCTCACGTCGGCGCGAAAGATTTATCTCGGTCATTGCCGGTATTTCCTTTCTGGGCATTATGCTGGGTGTTGCGACACTAATTGTCGTGATGGCGGTGATGACCGGTTTTCGCGCCGATTTATTGGACCGCATTCTGGGTGTTAACGGGCATGTGCTGATACGCAGCCAAAGCGGACACTTTAGCTCTCGCGATGCGCTGGTGGCACGGCTGCAAGACCTTCCCGGCATTGTGCTGGCCACGCCTATGGTTGACGGACAGGCCATGTTGTCGAGTGGAAAAGCTGTGCGCGGTGTCTTGGTGCGTGGCCTGCCGGAGACCAAAATCAAGCAACTTCCCGGCCTCAAAAACAATATTATAGACGGTACGCTGGACGGCATTGATAACAATGGCGGTGTGGCCATTGGAGGTCGACTGGCGCAACGTTATGGGTTCTCGGTTGGAGATAAGATTGCCCTGATTGCCCCGCGCGGAACGCTAACGCCTTTTGGTCATACGCCGCGCATTAAGCGATTTGCGATTGTCGCCGTGTTTAATATGGGACTGTCGGAATATGATTTGAACTTTGTTTTTACGTCACTTACCACAAGGGCTCGGCATTTCCGCTTTGGCGCCGGCCACACGGT
>CAYQFO010000042.1:0-10190 GCA_964416815.1 uncultured Rhodobiaceae bacterium
GCGCTGGACAGCTCGACGAAGGTGGTGGCAAAACCCCTGCCGCCCTTGCCGGGAGAAAGCACGATGCCGGATTGGTTTGAAAGCTGGTTGACCAAACTGTCGCAAATCACGCGGCAGCAGGCGCCGGTGCTGTCGGAAATATCGGCTGCCGACGGCTATAATCTGCCCGAAGTCGCCGCCGCCCTGAGGGGGCGTGCCGCAGGCCTGCAACGACAAAGCGAAGATGGCGGCGACATTTTGACCGTCGCCGTTCCCATACAGGGCTATCGAGCGATTATCGGTGCCCTGATGTTGTCAACCCGCCCTGGTGCCATTGACGCGATTATCGCCGAGGAACGTCGTCAAATTCTCGAACTGACCGCTTTGGCACTGGCTCTGAATATCATTACGTCGCTTTTGATGGCCGCTATGGTGATTGTGCCGGTGCGTCGATTGGCGCAGGCCATGCGTGGTTTTGGTCAGAATTCACCCACTCTGCCGGGGTTGGACACGATTCCCGATTACAGTCGCCGGAGCGATGAAATCGCCGAATTGTCGGCAGCACTACGCGATATGACGCAGCAACTGGTCAATCGCATCAACACGATTGACCGGTTTGCCGCCGATGTTGCCCATGAGCTGAAAAATCCACTGACGTCGCTTTCCAGTGCCATGCAAAGTCTGCAAACAACACCCGACGATGCGGCGCGGGGTGAGCTGATTGACATTATTGGCCACGACGTCCAACGCCTGAACCGGTTGATTTCAGACATTTCCAATGCGACGCGACTTGATGCCGAACTCAATCGCGGCACCAGCAAAAAATTTGATATCGCCGCGCTGGTCCGCGAAATGAGTAATAGTCTCGCGCCGCGACTGGCCGAGCGTTATGAGGTGCAGTTGCATGTGAACGCCGATAGGGCGCTTATGGTTGACGCACAAAAACCCCAAATCGCGCAGATTATTGATAATCTATTGAATAATGCGGTGGGGTTTAGCCCGCCGGGCGGGCGCGTATTGGTTGGCGTTCGACAGGAAGGCGAGATGGCGGCACTGACGATTGCAGATGAAGGCCCGGGCATGCCGGATGATATGGTGGAACGGATTTTTGAGCGCTTTTATACCGATCGTACACATACGCCCCGACGCGATGGGGATGACATGCCGGGGCGTATAATAAACCACGGGCATTCGGGTTTGGGACTTAGTATTTCACGTCAAATCGCGCGCGCCCATGGCGGTACGCTGGTCGGCGGTAATCGGCCGGATGGCACCGGCGCCTATTTCACCTTAAGTTTGCCGTTATCCGACATATCGGGGCGGGGGCGCACATGAATGACCAAGAAGGCGGAATCATAGATGAGACGATACATGCAAGTGTCGTGCGCTTGCCCGCCGGTGGGGTGGCTCTGCTCGGCTCTGCGGGGAGTGGTAAATCGGCCTTGATGCTGAAATTATGCCGCTTATATCAGGGCCAATTGGTCGCCGATGACCGCGCCTTATTGGCGGTGCAATCGGGGCAGCTACACGCCGCCGCACCGCAAAGCCTACAAGGGCTGCTGGAGGTGCGTGGGCTGGGCGTGGTATGCTTGCCCTTTCAACCCTCTTCAGCCATTGATTTGGTGGTTGAACTGGTGCCGCAAAAACAAGTGCCGCGATTGCCGCAAGACAGATATTTTACATTTGAAAATGTGCAAATACCGCTCTTGCGCTTGCACGCGCATGATACGGCGACGCCGGAGACAATCATCGTGGCACTGAGCACACTGGCGCACACCGGTTTTGCCCAAGCCGGTATTTATACGCCGAACAATGATGGCGAAGTCTGACTTATCTTGTTGATATGGTTACTTTATTGATATGAAGGCAGGCAGTGAGAAAAGGAGAGGTCAATGATTGGATTGGTTCTGGTAACACATGGCGGGCTGGCAAAAGAATTCCGCGCGGCCATGGAGCATGTGGTCGGTGCGCAGGAACAAGTGGCGACAATTTCGATTGGCCCCGATGACGATATGGAAAAGCGTCGCCAAGATATTGTCGACAGCATTGTCAAGGTTGATAGCGGGGACGGGGTGATTTTGCTGACCGATATGTTTGGCGGCACGCCGTCCAATTTGGCGATTTCCTTGCTTGATGAAAACAAGGTGGAAGTGATTGCTGGTATCAATCTGCCCATGCTTATCAAGCTGGCCAGCGTGCGCACCGATGCGCCATTGGCCGAGGCCGTGCGTGAAGCCAAAGAAGCTGCCATTAAATATATTTCCGTGGCCAGCGAAGTGTTGTCCGGCGGGCAATAATGTGCCGAAAAAACCCCAAGAAAAAATAGTGACCATTACCAATCGGCGCGGCCTGCATGCGCGCGCATCGGCCAAGCTGGTGCAAATGGCTGAAGGCTTTGAGGCCGATATTTGGGTTGAACATGATGGTGAAAGCGTCGCCGCCACCTCAATTATGGGATTGATGATGCTTGGTGCCGCATTTGGCGCACAAATCATCCTTCGCACTGACGGTGCCGACAGCCAAGTGGCTTTGTCGGCGATTGCTGCTTTGATTGAGAATAAATTTGATGAAGAATAATGGCTGCGAGAATATAATAAAATATAAAGAAATCTTTATATGATGCTTGCATACGGCGTGTCGTCTTGTTAAACCCCGATAAAGTTAACTGCAGGCCGAAAGGATGAGCCATGAGTGCCGATTATAAAATTGCCGATATATCGCTGGCCGATTGGGGGCGTAAGGAAATTGCCATTGCCGAAACCGAAATGCCGGGTCTGATGGCGTTGCGCGCCGAATATGGCAAGGAAAAACCTTTGAAAGGCGCGCGCATTACCGGCTGTTTGCATATGACCATTCAGACGGCGGTGTTGATTGAAACACTAACCGCGCTGGGGGGGGACGTGCGTTGGTCAAGTTGCAATATCTTTTCGACACAAGACCATGCCGCCGCCGCCATTGCCGCAACAGGCGTTCCGGTGTTTGCTTGGAAGGGCGAAACCGAAGAGGAATATTGGTGGTGTGTCGAACAGACCATTAAAGGTCCCGATGGCTGGACACCGACGATTCTGCTCGATGATGGCGGCGATTTGACGCAAATTTGCCATGAGAAATATCCCGATATTCTGGATAATTGCGTTGGTGTATCGGAAGAAACCACGACCGGCGTGTTGCGGCTTTATGAAATGGCGACAGACGGCACGTTGAAAGTGCCAGCGATTAACGTCAATAACAGCGTGACCAAATCGAAATTCGACAATCTTTATGGTTGCCGTGAAAGCCTTGTGGATGGCGTCAAGCGTGCCACGGATGTGATGATGGCGGGTAAAATTGCCGTGGTTTGCGGTTTTGGTGATGTCGGCAAGGGTTCTGCTGCCAGCCTGCGGTCGCAGGGCGCGCGCGTGATGGTGACCGAAATTGACCCGATTTGTGCGCTGCAGGCTGCCATGGAAGGCTATGAAGTCACCACCATGGATGCGGCCGCGCCGGAGGCTGATATTTTCATCTCGGCCACCGGCAATAAGGATATTATCACGCTTGAGCATATGCGCACTATGAAGGATAGGGCAATTGTCGGTAATATCGGCCATTTTGACAGCGAAATTCAGGTGGCGGCATTAAAAAATCTTACTTGGCACAATGTTAAGCCGCAGGTTGACGAGATTGAATTTCCCGACGGCAAGCGCATCATTTTGCTGGCCGAAGGTCGTCTGCTCAATCTGGGGTGTGCGACCGGCCATCCGAGTTTTGTGATGAGTGCCTCCTTTACCAATCAGGTGCTGGCGCAGATTGAATTGTGGCAAAATGGCGATAATTATGAGCGGCAAGTCTACGTGCTGCCCAAGCATTTGGATGAAAAAGTGGCGCGTCTGCATCTGGGCAAGCTGGGTGTCAAGCTGACCGAATTGTCGAAAGATCAAGCTGATTATATCGGTGTCCCACTGCAAGGCCCTTACAAGCCGGAGCATTATCGCTATTAACCGAAGGCTTGTCGAAAAGCCTGATGGCGGCTAATAAGTGACCATGCAGGCAGATGATACAGGCGCGATAAATATATCCCTTGCCGATGAAGCGGCCACGGCACGCCTTGCCGGGGTGCTGGCCGGACTTGTTAAGGTTGGCGACTTGCTGGTTTTGCGTGGCGGATTGGGGGTCGGCAAAACGGCCTTGGTGCGCGCGCTTATTCGCCATTTAACCGATGCGGCGCAGATTGTGCCAAGCCCCAGTTTTACCTTGGTGCAACCCTATGAGACGCGGCGCGGGGCGCTTTTGCATGCTGATTTTTACCGTTTGAACGACCCGCAAGAAGTGTTGGAATTGGGGCTGCTGGAGGCTCTGGGTGACCATATTTGCTGTGTCGAATGGCCGGAAAATGCCGCCGGTTTTTTGCCTGCTGCAAGCTTTGACATTACGCTTGAGATGGCCGCAAGCGGCACAGCGAGCACCGCCCGCACAGCCCATATCACGGCATCCAAACAAGCTGCACAAACTGCCTTGTCGGCGGCTTTGGCGCGCGCCGATGCGCTGGCGGATTTTATCCGGCAGGCAGGCTGGGGTGCAGCAATGCGTACGCCTTTGGCCGGTGATGCCTCGACGCGCCGCTATGAGCGGCTGACCGGCGAGGATAAAAGCGCGGTGCTGATGGACTGGATGGCGGCAGCAGACGGCCCGCCTATTTATGATGGGCAAAGCTATTCCAAAATCGTGCATTTGGCCGAGTCTGCACCGGCCTATTGTCGTGTCACGCGTTGGCTGGCGGCGCATGATATTGCGGTGCCGTGCGTGCTGGCCGCAGATGAGCGTAGCGGTTTTGTGCTGCTGGAAGATTGCGGTGATGTGACGCTGGCCAATGATATGATTGATATTGATATTGCTTATTTTGAGGCGGTCAGCACATTGCTGGCCTTGCATACGCATTCGGCGGCGGATTTTCTGGCCGCGTATGATGGCCGTGTGCAGGCCATTGAAACCGGCTTGTTTCTTGATTGGTATTTGCCATGGCGCGGCATTGAGATTGACGCCGCCGCGTGTGCCGATTGGATGCGCTTATGGGAAAAATTGGGTGATACGCTGAGGCCCAAAGAGCCGGTCACGGTGTTGCGCGATTTTCACAGCCCCAATTTGCTATGGCGCGGTGAGCGGCAAGGACACCACCGCCTCACCGTGATTGATGTGCAAGATGCGCTGGCCGGTTCACCGGCCTATGATATGGCTTCGCTGCTGCAAGATGCCCGCATGGATGTCGCGCCCGACAGGCAACAGGCCATATTGGCGCAGTATACGACCACGCGCTTTGGTCATGATGCAAAGGCCAAAAAGAATTTTGCGCGTGATGTGGCATTGGCCGGAGCGCAGCGTAATTTCAAAATTGCCGGTATTTTTTGTCGTTTGGCCGTGCGCGATGGCAAGCCCGCCTATCTTGACCATTTGCCGCGTATTTGCCGCTATCTTTCAGAAAACCTCGCCCATGCGGCTTTGTCGGAGGTGCGCGATTGGCTGAATACGCATGCCCCCAATGCGCTGGAGCCGGTTTCATGACGGCGATTGATACGGCCATGGTGCTGGCTGCCGGTAAAGGCACACGTATGCGGGGGCGTGCCAATGACCCGTCTAAACCCCCTAAGCCATTGATTGAAATTGCCGGTGAGGCTCTGCTTGACCGCATGATTGGGCGGCTGGCAGAAGCTGGTGTGCGCCGCGTGGTGATAAATCTGCATCACAAGGCCGATATGATTGAACGCCATCTGGCAAGCCGTGATTGGCCGGTCACGATTGTTCTTTCCGATGAGCGCGATGGGTTACGCGAAACTGGCGGTGGGGTCAAAAAAGCCCTCTCACTTTTGAGGGATAAGTCACTTTTGAGCGATAAGCCGTTTTTTGTTTGCAATAGCGATGTGTTGTGGCAGGAAAACCATGCGGCTCTTGCTGGGCTGGCGGCGAGCTATCAATCGGGTCATGTGCATTTGCTGTTGGCTCACCGCGATGCCACCACTGGCTATGACGGCGACGGCGATTTTGACATGACACCCGCCAATAAATTAAAGCGCCGACAGGGACAAAGGGCGGCGTATGTGTTTGCTGGTGTGCAAATTCTCGACCCACGGCGGTTTGAAAATGTCGATGACACGGTTTTCTCGCTGAATAAAATTTTTGATACTGCCCTTGCTGAGAATATCTTGACCGGCCATGTGCTGGATGGCGTGTGGAGCCATGTCGGCACACCGGAGGGACGACAGGCCGCCGAAGCGCGATTGGCTGAGGCGCGGCACTCTGGGTGAAGGACTGTGATATAATCAAGCCTATGGTCGATTCTAATCCGCGCCTATTTACCATTCCCGCCGGTGAGCCTTTTCTCGCCTGTTTGGTGCAGACGCTGGTCGATGATGCGGCGCGGTGTGCGTTGTTCGGCGCGTGCGCCCTTGAGGAAGTGACATTGCTTCTGCCGACACGGCGGGCAGCGCGTGAAATTGAACATATTTTTCTCGCTGAAGCCATGGCAGGCGGTGCCGATGCGGTGCTGATGCCGCATATTGCGCCGCTTGGTGATATTGATGAGGATGAATTCGCTAACCTCAATAGTCTCGATAATTCTGACAATATGGCATTGCCACCGGCCATCAATGCGCAGGCGCGCCATTTTCGTCTTTTGCCATTGGTGCGGGCGCAAGCCAAAGCGGCTGGTCAGCCATTGGACGGTGTGCGTCTGTCGGGGCTGGCTTATGAGCTAGAGGCTTTTTTTGATGACGCCCAAAATCAGGGCATAGATTTTTCCGCGCTTTCCGATTTGGTGCCGGATGAATTGGCCGAAAATTGGCAGCAAACGTTTGATTTTTTGTCGATTGTCACACAGGCGTGGCCGCAATTTTTGGCCGAAGAAGGGCTGGTTGACCCGACCCAAAGACGCAATTTGATATTGCAAAGGCGCACTCAGAATTGGACAACCGAGCCGCCATCGGGGCCCGTGCTGGCGGCAGGTTCGACCGGCTCCATCCGCGCCACGGCGGATTTGTTGAAAGCGATTGCCGATTTGCCGCGTGGGGGCGTGGTGCTGCCGGGACTGGACAAATCAGCCGATGCGGAAGTTTGGAAACTTATCGAGCAAGACCCGTCACATCCCCAATATGGTCTATCACAATTACTGCGCCATATTGGCACGATGCGTGACGCTGTTCATAATTGGCCAAATGTAAAGGATAATAATTTGCGTGCGGGCTTGCTCAATCAGGCTCTGGTGCCGGTTCAAGCGACGGCGGGCTGGGCCGAGTGCCGCCCGAGCGATGCGCAAATTAAAGCGGCCTTTGACGGCCTGTCCGTTTTGCACGCGCCCGACCAACGCGCCGAGGCCGGTGCGATTGGGGTGGCCATGCGCGGCGTGTTGGAAACCCCCGATGCAACAGCAGCACTGGTCACGCGCGACCGCGATTTGGCGCGCCGCGTCAGTGCCGAATTGGCGCGTTGGGATATTGAGGTTGATGACAGTGCCGGTCGGCCATTGAACCGGTTATTGGCGGCGGGTCTGGCTCGCTTCGCTTTGACGGCGGTCGCCGAAAATCTTGCGCCGGTATCTTTGTTGGCCTTGCTGAAACATCCTTTGGTTTGTCTTGGTCGCGCACGTGGTAGCCATTTGCATGCGGTGCGACAAATGGAAATTGAAGGCTTGCGGGGGCCGCGTCCGGCACCGGGGCTGCAGGCCTTACACACCAGATGCCCTGATGCCGGTGAGTTACTTGAGCGGCTGGGCGTCGCCCTTGACCCGCTTCTTGCCCTTAAGGGCGAGATTGCGTTGCGCCCACTGCTGGATGGGCTGACGCATGCATTGGAATATCTGACCAGTGAGACGGACGCGCCCTCGCCGACCATGTGGTCGCGGCGCGAAGACGGGCGCGCACTGGCGCAATTTTTTGAGACGCTTTATGAACATGGCGCCCTTGCGCCCTCAGCATCGCTCGCTGAGTGGACGACGCTGATTGATTTCTGGATGGGGCGGCAAAGTCTGAGGCGCGGCGGCAAACATCGGCGATTGTTCATCTGGTCGCCCTTGGAGGCGCGGCTGATGCAAACCGATTTGATGATATTGGGTGGGTTGAATGAAGCCAACTGGCCACCTCTGCTTGATAGTGGCCCGTGGTTGTCGCGCCCAATGCGGGCGGCATTGGGGATGGCACAACCGGAGCGGCAAATCGGGGCGGCGGCGCATGATTTTGTGCAAGTTGCCGCCGCGCCGCGTGTGTTGTTGACGCGGGCGCAAAAAGTTGATGGTGCGCCTGGTGTGGCGGCGCGTTGGTTGCGGCGGCTGGAGACATTATGCGGGAAATTGCCGCAAGCCGAGGCGCAAAATTATCTCGCATGGTGGCAACAATTAGATGCCACCGACAAAACGCCAACCCCGATTGACCCACCGGCGCCTTGCCCCCCGCTTAAGGCGCGCCCGAACACGCTGTCGGTGACGCAAATCGAAACCTTATTGCGTGACCCGTATAAAATTTATGCACAAAAAGTGTTGGACTTGCGCGAATTGGAAGCCATTGATGCACCGCCCGCCGCCACCCATCGCGGCAGTTTTTTGCATAAATTATTTGAAAATCTCTTGCGCCAACCGATTGCGCCGGGGGAAGATATTGCCGAAAAATTGCTGTTACTGGCCGCCCACGCCGCCCAGCAAAATGCGACCGGTGCGGCGATTTTGAAATTTTGGCAGGCGCGGCTTGAGGCCACGGCCAAATGGTTTGCCGATTTTGACAGCGAACGGCGTGGTGATATTGTCAAAACCCATGTCGAAGTGAGTGGGCGGTTACAATTGGATTTACCCGCGAACTTACAGGGGGAGCCGTTCACCATCACCGCCAAAGCGGACCGCATTGACGTGTTGAAGAATGGGCAATTGGCGATTTTTGATTACAAGACTGGCGCGGCACCGTCAAAAACCGAGATTGAAAATCATTATGCCGTGCAAATGACATTGCAGGCAGCGATGGCTGCGGCCGGTGGGTTTGATGATGTGGCTGCCGCCAAAGTGGCGGAGCTGGCTTATTTGTCATTGTCTGGCCGCACCCCGCCGGGGGTCTGTCACGATGCCATGACCAAACCACATTTGCCGCGCGATGCGATTGCCATGGTGAGCGCATTGGTGATGTCTTATCGCCAAAAAGACCGGCCTTATTGGTCGCATATTCGTCCGTCACCCTATCCGGGGCATACGGCGTTTGACCATTTGGCGCGGCTTAAAGAATGGCAACACGAAGATGGCGGCGGCGGATGAACCAAAAGCCGCAAGCAAGTTTTGTCGAACGCGCCGCCCGCCCAGATGCCTCGGCTTGGGTCGGCGCTAATGCCGGTTCCGGCAAAACCTATATTTTGGTGACGCGACTGGTGCGCTTATTGTTGGCGGGTGTGGCACCCGAAAGACTGTTATGTCTGACCTATACACGCAATGCGGCGGCTGAAATGCAAGAGCGCCTGTTCACCCTGCTGGCCGAATGGGCGTTGCTCGATGATGACGGGCTGCGCATCGCCATTGCCGAACGGCTGGAAATCAAGCCGTCCGCCGAGGCTTTGGCGCGGGCGCGGATACTCTTTGCGCGGGCATTGGAGACCCCGGGCGGCTTGCGGGTGCAGACCATCCATGCCTTTTGCGAGTCGCTTTTGCGCCGCTTTCCTTTGGAGGCCGGACTGTCACCGCAATTTGAATTGATGGATGAACGCCAAGCCCAAGATATACACCAAGGGCTGGTGCGCCGCCTGCTTGGCTCTCCCGATGAGCCGGAATTGGCCGATGCGTTGGCTTTGTTGACGCGACAAATGTCGGAAGACGACCTCTACCGGCTGGCCGGTGAGTTGTTGCGCCAGACACCGTATCCGGTCGATGGGGATTTATCGTCTCGCCTCGCTGGCTTGCAAAAAACGCTTGAGTTGCCCACCCCCCTGCCGACGGCAGATGGGTTGATGCAGGCGCATATGCGCGCCCATGCAAATGATATAAAGGCGATAGGTAAGTGGTTGGCCGCTCTGACGCAGAAGAATGATATTAAACAATATGAACGATTTACCGCTTGGCACGAGGCAGCACTGCGCCCTGCGGACGAGAGCCACGCGCTTTTGGTGTCGCTTTTTTTGACCGATAAGGGTGAGCCGCGTAATTTGGTGAATAAATCTACGGCCGTTGCCCACCCGGCTCTGGCGGCGCGGTTTGAGACGTGGCGCGAGGGGTTTATGCC
>CAYQFO010000043.1:0-9936 GCA_964416815.1 uncultured Rhodobiaceae bacterium
TAGCTTAGTCTTTCACTAGACCGCGCAAGATTTCCAACACAGCATGGCGGCGTTTGGGAGTTGGCTTAGAACAAAGCACTGGAAATTAAAATGAACGAATTTAGCCTAATTGTTACTGGAGAGGAGAATATTTGGAAACCAAGTGGTGGTGGTTTCTCGAGTGGGTTTAGCGGTGGCTTTAATGGAGGTGAAACTTACAACTTTGTTAAAGAACGGATATTTGAATATACCGAAGATGAGCTTAAGCAAAAATATTACGGAAATTGGAATGACTTTAAGGGAATGCCCTGCTTGATGTATGAAATAGGCTCCAAGAGTAAGACCTATATTGGAAAAATTCAAGAAGCATTGGATAGACCAACCATTGCTCAAGTAGAAGTTTTTTATAGAACACTTGTTGAATTACCTTATTCTGAAAGCAATGAATTCTGGGACAACAGCGGTCTAATGGCGAGTTTGGACATTATCAAATCTGAAAAATACAGAACCCACTGGGCTGTTAAAACTGGCAATCTATTGGCTGCCTTTGAAAAAGCTGGCATCTTATCAAGAGACGAAATAAGAAAGATAAAAGCATCGCTTGGAACAAATACCAACAACCAAGCAAAAACCTCAACAACAGCAATCAACACTAAAGCACAAGTAAGAAAGCTATTAGAAGACCCTATGCGTTCCGCCCAAGATGCAAAGGCATATGCGGAAGTGATTCGTAACATAATCTCTGTCTATACTCAATCAACAGGTGCAAACCAATTACCGGATGAATGGCTGTTTTTGAAAGAAATGGAAACTGCGTTTGAGATGATATCCGATTCTCTTTCTTCAAATAAAAATGACCGTATTCAGAAATTGGAAGAACAGATTGGAGAATTAAAAAGTCGTATTCGGGAACTTGAAAATAAATTACAAGAAAGAGACGAAAATTCCCCAGTTGCAATCTTCAAAAGAGAGGGAGCAGCCAGTCTAGGTAAAACTCTCGGCCCTGCTGTTCTGGTAATGCTTATCGCTGGATTGGGCAATATCGTTGGTCTTTCTCCTGAACATATTGGGCTATTTATTGAATCGGTCACAAAACGCTAGCCTGCTCGTTCTAAATATCCGAGAAATCGCCGCGACGGCCTTTACCCCCCGCAAAGCGCGCCGCGCCAGACGCCGCCCCCGCCCTCAGAGACTCACGACCAATCTGCGCTTCAAAATCCAGCGCATCCGATAACCCCACGCCCCACTGAGCAAGCACGCTCAAGCGGTCATTACGCATACAATCTTGCGGAAAACCCTCCAACAGCGCGGCAATCTCCAACGCCGCCGCCAGAGCCTTGCCGTCTTCCACCACCCGATTGGCAAGCCCGAAAGACAACGCCTCCTCGGCCCCGACCGGACGACCGGTCAAAATCATATCCATCGCCCGCGACTGGCCAATCAAGCGCGGCAAGCGAACCGTGCCGCCATCAATCAACGGCACGCCCCAGCGTCGGCAATAAACCCCGAACACCGCCGAACGCCCGACCACGCGCAAATCACACAAAACCGACAATTCCAGCCCGCCCGCCACAGCATGACCTTCCACCGCCGCGATAGAAGGCTTGGACAGCTCCAGCCAGCTTGGCCCCATCGGTGCTTTGCCGCGAAAACCTTTTTGCTCTGCCACGGCTTTCAAATCGGCTCCGGCGCAAAAATGCCCGTCCGCGCCGGTGAGAATATGCACTTTCACCGCATCATCTTTTTCTCCAGCGACAAACGCCGCCTCCAACGCCGCCGCCGTTTCGGGGTCCACCGCATTACGCGCACCGGCGCGATTTATCGTGATAATCTGCGCCCCCGCACGACGCTCGGTTAAAACTTTCGCCGCACTCATTTTGTCGCCTCCCGCACTTTTTGCCGCAGATTGTCTATCGGCACATAGTGTTGGCCGTCCTTATAGTGCCAGAACGTCCAGCCATTGCAGGCCGGTGCGCCTTGCGCCGCCGCCCCCACTTTATGAATGGAACCAGCAAAACCACGCCCCTCGCCCCGCAAAACCAGACTGCCATCGGCACGCACACGCGCCGCAACTTTACGCGCCGGGCCAAACAACTGCGCCCCGGGCTTCAAAATCCCGCGCTCCACCAATGTGCCGAACGCCACACGTGGCTGCGCTTTGGCGCTCTGTGTCACATCAAGATTACTCGCCGCCAACGGCGCCACCGCCTTAATGCGCGCCCGCGCCGCTTTGGCATACGCCGCCTCGCCCTCAATGCCAATAAAATGCCGCCCCAGCCTTTTGGCCACCGCACCCGTTGTGCCAGTGCCGAAAAACGGGTCAAGCACCACATCGCCCGGATTGCTCGACGACAACAACACACGATGCAACAACGCCTCCGGCTTCTGGGTCGGATGCAGCTTGTCGCCGCCCGCCCCCTTCAACCGCTCGCCGCCCGTGCAAATCGGCAGCGACCAGTCAGAGCGCATCTGCACATCCTCATTCAACGCCTTCATCGCCTGATAGTTAAACACATAGCCCGTCGCATTCTCATCATGCGCCGCCCAAATCAGCGTCTCATGGGCGTTGGCAAAGCGCGTGCCGCGAAAATTCGGCATCGGATTGGTCTTGCGCCAAATAACATCGTTCAAAACCCAAAACCCCATATCTTGCAACGCCGTGCCGACGCGAAAGATATTGTGATAAGAACCAATCACCCACAACGTGCCTGTCGGCTTCAACACACGTCGCACGCCAGCCAGCCAAGCGCGGGTGAAATCATCGTAAGCCGCAAAATCGGCAAACTTGTCCCAATCATCGCTGACGCCAGCCACGCGGCTATTGTCGGGGCGGTGCAGCTCGTTTTTTAATTGCAAATTGTAGGGCGGGTCGGCAAACACCAAATCAACCGAAGCCGCCGGTAATCTGGCTAGTGCCGACACGCACTCGGCGGTCAGCACCTTATCTAGCGGTAAGACATCATATTTTTTGGCTGTGCGCGTCATTTCGCACCATGAGTCATTCACGACTCGGCGTCAATATGCCATGATTCCAATTACTTGCGGGGATTCTAAGTTATCCACAGAGTTATCCACAGGCATCACTCAACCGCTCTGCCACTGGCGCAAAGGCCACTAACCGCGCCACTGGCGCAAAAGCCCCCTCATCGCGCCACTGGCGCAAAAGCCCCTTCATCGCGCCACTGGCGCAAAAGCCCCCTCATCGCGCCACTGGCGCAAAGGCCACTAACCGCGCCACTGGCGCAAAAGATTGCCGGTGATGCCGCGTCACCCCCAATTTTTCAAGCCCCGCCGCATGCGCCTTCGTGCCATAGCCCTTATTGCTCGCCCAGCCATAACCAGAAAATTCCCTATCCAACGCGCACATCAGCCGGTCGCGCGTCACCTTGGCCAAAATCGACGCCGCCGCAATGCAAGGTGAACGCCCATCCCCCTTAACAAGCGCCGTCGCCGCATAAGACCAATCCGGCAAGCGATTGCCATCAACCAGAATATGACCCAATTCATGCGTTGCCAGTGCCGAAAACGCATCCACAGCACGCCGCATCGCCAACATCGTGGCCACCAAAATGTTCAGCGCGTCAATCTCAACCACCGAAGCCTGACCAAGACCATACGACAAACCCGAAAGCCGCTCAAATTGCGCCTCGCGCTGCTTGTGAGTCAGCTTCTTACTGTCATCCAGCCCATCAATATCAAAATCAGGCGGCAGGTAAATCGCCGCCGCCACCACCGGCCCAGCCCATGGCCCGCGCCCAGCTTCATCAACCCCCAACACACACGAGTGCGGCCAGCCGACAGCTTGCTCGGCTCGCCTGTCCATCTACCCCGCCACTTTCTGCCAGCGTAAAACTAGTTGACGCGCGGCCTGCGTTTCATCCAGCCGACGCCGAGGCGCCAGACGCGGTGCTTGGCTAAAGCGCGCAACATCACCAGCCTTGGCAGAAACCACCAAATCACGCAAAGTTGCAATGAACAAATCAAGCGAGGCCTTGCTCTCGGTCTCGGTCGGCTCAATCAGCATCGCCCCATGCACGACAAGAGGAAAATACATCGTCATCGGGTGATAGCCCTCATCAATCAGCCCCTTGGCAAAGTCCAACGTCTCAAGCCCCGTGCCTTTCAAAAAACCATCATCAAACAAGGCTTCGTGCATACAAGGGGGCGCAAATGATGCCGACATCACATCGCTCAACGACGCCAAAATGTAATTGGCATTCAATACCGCATCCTCCGCTACTTGCTTCAAACCATCCGCCCCATGGCTTTTCATATAGGCCAACGCTCGCACATACATGCCCATCTGACCACAAAACGCCACCATCCGCCCAAAGGGGTGGGCATCCGTCTGGCTTTCACATTCCACCAAATTAAAGCCGCCATCCTTCGCCACCACAAAGGGCAACGGCGCAAAATCGGCCAGCCGCGCCGACAAAACCGTCGGACCAGAACCGGGACCACCCCCACCATGCGGCGTGGAAAACGTCTTGTGCAAATTAATGTGCATCGCATCAACACCCAAATCGCCCGGGCGCACCCGCCCGACAATGGCGTTAAAATTCGCCCCATCGCAATAAAAATAACCGCCCACCTCATGTAGCGCATCAGCAATGGCGATAATGTCGCGTTCAAAAAGCCCACAGGTATTGGGATTGGTCAGCATAATCGCCGCCACATCAGCACCGAGTTTTTTCTTGAAAGCCGCCAAATCCACCCGACCGTCAGCACCGGCGGGAATTTCATCAACCTTAAAGCCGAGCAGCGCCGCCGTTGCCGGATTGGTGCCATGCGCCGCCACCGGCACCAATACACGATTGCGAGTCGCCAATTCGCCCTTAGCCTCAATCGCGGCGCGAATGGCCATCATGCCGCAAAGCTCACCATGCGCACCGGCCTTGGGCGACAAAGCAATCGCCGGCATATGGGTCAGCGTCTTTAACCAATGCGCCAATTCATCCATCAGTGCCAATGCGCCCTGCACACTCGAAACTGGCTGTAGCGGGTGAATATCAGCAAAGCCAGCCAATCGCGCCAGCTTCTCATTCAAGCGCGGATTGTGCTTCATCGTGCAAGAGCCAAGTGGGTAAAGCCCAGCATCTATCGAATGGTTTTTTTGGCTGAGGCGCACATAATGGCGCAGTGCCTCCGGCTCCGACAGGCCGGGTAAATCCGGCGCTTCCTCGGCGGCGCAATCGCCCAGACGTGTGGCAACTTCCGGCACCGGTTTCAAATCCACGCCGCATTTGTCACCACCCCCAATTTCAAAAATCAATGGTTCTTCCTGCATCAAGCCCCGATGACCGGTAAAAGTCTTCATGCCAGTACCGCCTTTAAGGCCGTCTTATAGGCGTCCATATCGGCCTCGCTATTGGTTTCGGTCGCCGCCACCAGCAGAAGATTATCGAGGCCGGCATCAGGTAAAAGTCGCGATACAGGCACCCCCCCCAAAACATTATTGTCGGCCAGCGCGTCCACCACTTGGGCGGCCGGTTTGGGTAATTGCAAGGCAAATTCATTGAAGAAAGCGGGTGTTAGCAAGCTAACCCCTTTGAGGCTTGATAAACGTTCGGCCAATTGCACGGCGTGCGCATGGTTCAACGCGGCCAGATGGCGTAAGCCGTTGCCGCCCAGCAATGTCATATGCGCGCTGAAAGCCAACGCACACAAACCCGAATTGGTGCAGATATTGGAAGTCGCCTTGTCGCGGCGAATATGCTGCTCGCGGGTTGAGAGCGTCAACACAAAGCCGCGCTTGCCGTCGGCGTCCACCGTTTCGCCACACAACCGCCCGGGCATTTGCCGCAGATATTTTTCCCGCGCCGCAAACAGGCCAACATAAGGCCCGCCGAAATTCAGCCCATTGCCGAGGCTTTGGCCTTCGCCGACCACAATGTCTGCGCCCATATCGCCAGGGCGTTTCACCAATCCCAGCGACACAACTTCCGGCACCACGCAAATCAGCAGACAGCCTTTGGCCTGCACAGCAGCCGCCAGCGACGAAAAATCGGCGATATTGCCAAAAAAATCGGGGTTCTGCACCACCACGCAGGAGGTATCGTCATCAATCAAAGACAGTAAATCTTCTACGCCTGTTGTTAAAATTTCCGCCGCCGCTACGTCGAACCCACCCATATTCGACAGATTGTCAATCACGGCGCGATAATGCGGATGCAGCCGTCCCGACACTACGGCGCGATTTTTGCGCTTCACGCGATGCGCCATCAGCACCGCTTCGCCGGACGCCGTTGAACCGTCATACATGGACGCATTGGCCACCGGCAGGCCGGTCAATTCTGACACTTGCGTTTGAAACTCGAACAAATACTGCAACGTGCCTTGCGAAATTTCCGGCTGATAGGGCGTGTAGGAAGTTAGAAATTCCGAGCGTTGGATAATATGGTCAACACTCGCAGGCACATGATGGCGATAAGCACCAGCACCACAGAAAAACGGCACGCTTCCGGCAGACACATTTTGCCCCGCAAGATGCACCAAATCACGCTCGACCTGCATTTCACTTTGATGGTGCGGCAAATCAACCAATCCATCATCGTCCAAGCGCGCCGCCTTCGGCACATCGGTGAATAATTCATCTATCGCGCCGACACCAATCTGCTCCAGCATCGCCTGACGGTCGCTATCGGTGAGTGGCAAATAGCGCATCAGCCAAGCCCTTTCACATAAGTGTCATAGGCCGCTTCATCCATCAAGGCATTCAGTTCACCGGCATCGGAGGGACGCATTTTGAAAAACCAACCCTCGCCATCGGGCGACCGATTGACCAATGCCGGATCGCCTTCCAATGCGTCATTGCCTTCGACTATCTCGCCGGAGACCGGCGCATAGATTTCACTCGCCGCCTTAACACTTTCCACCACAGCGACTTCATCGCCCGGCGCCACCACGCGTCCAGCCTCCGGCAATTCGACAAACACCACATCACCCAGCTGCTCTTGTGCATATTGGGTGATGCCGACCGTCGCAACATCACCATCCACACTTACCCATTCATGGTCTTTGGTAAATTTTTTATTCATTTCATCCCCTTACATAATTTTGTCCAAAAAAGGGCAGGGCGACAATTTTTGCCGACAGAGCTTTGCCGCGCACCATCAAGTTAATCTGCGTCCCAATCGTAGCCTCTTTAGCGGCCACATAGCCCATCGCCACCGGCGCGTCCAGCGAGGGCGCAAAGCCACCACTGGTGACACGACCAATGACCGCACCTGCCATATTGTGAATTTCAGTGCCTTGGCGCGCTGGTGCGCGACCATCCGGCAATATGCCGACACGCAAACGCGGCGCACCCTCTGCCATTTGTCGCGCCACCACATCGGCTCCGGGAAAGCCGCCCTGTTGGCGACGACGCCTCGGCACCGACCACATAAGATCGGCCTCAACCGGCGTGGTATTGGTGTCAATATCATGGCCGTAAAGGCAGAGCCCGGCCTCTAATCTTAGGCTATCACGCGCCCCTAGCCCAACCGCTTCAACCGCTTCATCGCCAAGCAACAAACGCGCAAAACCCTCGCCGTGTGTGGACGGCAGCGAAATCTCAAACCCGTCTTCACCAGTATAGCCGCAACGCGAAAGCAGCACCTCTGCGTCTTGCCATTTTGTCCACACTGCCTGCATGAAACCAAGCACCGCGCAATCGGGCAAATGCTTTTGTAAAACCTGCTCAGCCAATGCGCCTTGCAATGCCAGCAAGGCGCGGCTGTGCACCTCAAGCGTGGCGCGGCCTGAAAGTGCTTTTTCAATATGGACAAAATCAGCCTGCTTACATGCGGCATTAACCACCAGCCAAACATCATCGCCAAAGCGCGTAACCATTAAATCATCCAGAATACCGGCCTGCTTATCGGTCAGTTGGGTATAGCGCATACCGCCCTCTTTCAGCGTCACCAACCCACCGGGGGTCAGCTCTTCCATCAGCGCGGCAGCATTATGAGGATTTTGGGCGCGCACCCATGCCTGCCCCATATGCGACACATCAAACAATCCGGCTTTGGCGCGGGTGTGCAAATGCTCGCCCAACACACCCAACCCATAGCGCACCGGCATGTCATAACCGGCAAACGGCACCATTGTCGCACCAAGTTCTTGATGCAGCGCGTGCAGAGGTGTTTTTAACAGTGTTGAGGGGGCCTCAATCATGTGGGTGACTCCGTTTAGGGTGCGCCGGTTTATTTCACCCTTCGCAGTTTAAGTCACCCTCCTCTGTCACTTTTACCTGAGAGATTTCAGCAATCGCTTGCCTTGCCCCTTCGGTGAGATGCTTGAGTACACAACATCTGCTTTCCAGAGTCTCATCCGTTCACGGTCCTTTTGCCTGAGAGTTTCCGAGGGCGGTTGCTCCTTCGGCCCTGTCGCGCGTTTACTGACAGCGTCTCCCGTAAACATCAACTGATGCAATTACCTTAGCACCAAGTTAAGGCGAGTCAAATGTGACTGCGCTATTCTTAGTTATTTAACCCCAGCGATTTGCGTAATACGGCGCGATTTGCCGCAAGCTGCTTGCGGCTGAGAACAAACCCAACCACGAGCTGACGCTGGCGATTGCCGGGGGCGATATGATCATATTCAAAATCCGGCAAGGTTACTGAAAACACCTCTCCAGCCAGCTTCAGGCGATATTGCGTGCGCGCCAAAACAACCCCCTTAGCATCCACGGCTGCCAGAAAAACCGGAAAATCACCACCGGTTCGGTTTTGAATGCCGCCAATCGTTACCTCAGCCAGCAATTTATCATCTTCGCCTTTTTTACAGACAAGCTGCGCCGATGTGAGCTGCACCTTATGGTCGGATTTGCCTTCGGCTTGCCACTGGTCGGCTGTGCTGAGTATATTAACGGCGGGGCAATCGCGCGCGGCAATATCTGTGACGCCGCACGCGGCCAATAATATCACGCCGTGCAGGGCGCATAATGGCGTAAATGCTTTTTTCAATCTTGTGTCCATAATCTGCCTTAATGTTCTTTAGCTGCTTGACGCGACCGCATGGTTGCCGATAACACTTGTTCAAGTTTTGTGTCTGCGGAGATTATCGAAACCGCCGCGATACAACAAGCCCAAAGCCGCATAATCTGGTCGCCAAAGGAGTTTTCGTATGAATAATAAGCCGCCCGTGCGTTTGCATCTGGCCAATCCGCGCGGCTTCTGCGCTGGCGTTGACCGCGCCGTTCTGATTGTTGAACGCGCCTTGGAAAAATATGGGAAACCTGTTTATGTGCGCCACGAAATCGTCCACAATCGGCGCGTGGTTGAACGCCTCGAAGCACTGGGCGCGGTTTTTGTCAATGAGATTGATGAAGTGCCGAACGGTGCGCCAGTGATTTTTTCCGCCCATGGTGTTCCCAAGGCCGTGCCGCAAGCCGCCACCGAGCGCGGCCTCAACTGGCTGGATGCCACCTGCCCGCTTGTCTCCAAAGTGCATATTGAAGTGGCGCGTCATGTCGCCGCCGGCCGCCATGTGCTGCTGATAGGTCATGCCGGTCATCCCGAAGTCATCGGCACAATGGGGCAAGTGGCAGACGGCCACGTGACGCTGATTGAAACCGAAGCCGACGCAAAAGCCGTCAATCCGCCAAAAATGCCCTTGGCCTATGGCGCCCAAACCACTTTATCGGTTGATGATGTGGCCGACATTATTGGCGTGCTGAAAACACGCTTTCCCGACATCGTCGCACCGCATAAGGACGATATTTGCTATGCCACCACCAATCGCCAGCAAGCCGTGAAGCAACTGGCAGCAAAGGTTTCGACCATGCTGGTGATTGGCGCCACCAATTCATCCAACGCACAAAGGCTTGTCGAGGTTGCCTTGCGCACCGGATGCGCCAAGGCCGAGCTGATTAAAGACGCCAATGATATTGATTGGACGTCTCTCAAAGGTGCCGAAGATGTCGGGCTTACCGCCGGTGCCTCAGCACCGGAGGAAATCGTGCAAGAAGTGATT
>CAYQFO010000044.1:0-9662 GCA_964416815.1 uncultured Rhodobiaceae bacterium
CCGAGTATCAACAACAGGCCGGGCAAGAGGTCACTCATCGCCGCGCTCTTTTTTCTGATAATAGTCTGGCGGGCGCATGACCAATTTGCGCAAGATCATGCCGCCGCCAACGACAATCAAAAAAGCGATAAAGCCGTAAAACGCATAAAACAGAGGCAGTTTTTCAGCCGCCGAATAGGCTTTACGCGCAATCACAAAATCAAGCAAAGCAAGCCCGGCGCAAATGACAACCAGTCCGGTGACAGCTTTGCGGGCGGCTGGTGTGATGGCCAGTTTTTTAGATTTTCTTTTAGGTTCTTTGCGGCTCATCGCGCGTTTCCAAAATCCAGTATAAAGAAATCAACGCTGAAAAACATCGCCAGCGTCAGCAGAGCCGTCAGCACCAAGGGGATAAGACAGAAAAGCGGGGCTTCTGCTATCGGGGCGTTGGTGTTGTCGCCGGCAAAAAAGCCGCGCAGCACAATGTCGCCCAGATAAACCAGATTGAGCAGCGATGAAACAATCAGCACACCCAGCACAATGACATGCCCATTATCCAGCGCCCCGCCCATCAACATAAATTTCGACCATGCGCCGCCTAGCGGCGGCACGCCGATAATCGACAGTGCCGCCAGCGCCAAGGCCAGATAGGTGATGGGCATACGCCGCCCCAGCCCGTCCATATCTTTAATGTCGGTGAGATGGTGCGCCACATAAATCGCACCGGCGCAGAAGAATAGGGTGATTTTGCCCGCCGCATGGGTGGCGATATGCAAGGCCGCCCCCGACGCTGCCAACGGCGCGGCCAGTGCCGCTCCCAACACGATATAGCCCAGTTGGCTGATGGTGGAATAAGCCAGCCGCGCTTTCAAGTTGGTCTTGCTCAAAGCCACCAGCGAGGCCGCCAGAATGGAAAAACTTGCTACCCAGACGAGCCAGTCGCTTGCCCCAATGGTGGCCAGAAAATCAATGCCGAAAATATAAATTGATATTTTCAGCATGGCAAACACCCCGGCTTTCACCACGGCGACGGCGTGTAATAAGGCCGATACTGGTGTTGGGGCGACCATGGCGGCGGGTAGCCAACGATGCAATGGCATCAACGCCGCCTTGCCGATACCAAAGGCAAACAGTGCCAGCAAGAGCGGCACGTATGCGTTGTTGATGTGTCCGGCCAAAATCCCGCCGGAGGTAAAATCCAGTGTGCCGGTCAACACCCAGACGCTGACAATACCGAACAGCAAGAAGATGATGGAGCTTGAAACCAGTATGCCGAGATATATCCGTCCGGCGCGGCGCGCTTCATCTGTGCCTTTGTGTGTGACAAGCGGATAGGTGGAGAAGGTCAGCATTTCGTAAAACACGAACAGCGTCAGCAAATTTCCCGACAGCGCAATGGCGAGGGCGGCGTGAATGGCGATGGCATAAAACACCATAAAGCGGGTTTGATTTTTTTCGCCCAACCCGCGCAAATAGCCGACAGTGTAAAGCCCTGCCAATGGCCACAAGCCGCCCGCCACCATCGCAAAAAGCAGGCCGAGCGGCTCGGCAGTGAATTTAATCGCCAGCCCCGGAGCGAGGTGAAGCACGAGAAGCTCGGCCCCGACCGGCATGTCACGATAAAGCGTAAACGCAATGGCGGCGGTCAGCAGGCCGATAATCACGCCCTGCGCGTCGCGCAAGTTGGGGTATTTATAAAGAACGAGAGATAAGACAGCGGTGATGAGCGGCAAAATCAGCAACGCCGCCATCATCCCCTGAGAGGTCATCGGGGTCATGGCGCACCTCCCATCAGCACGGCGGCGGCGGCGGTCGCACTTTCAACCAAAGGCGCGGCATAAACGCCAAAGCCAATCGTGGCCGCGACCAACAGCCATGCCGGTAGCCATTGCGCCATGGTTTCGCTCAGCACCGGGGCATTGGCAGGGCGCTCGCGCAGCCACGCTGCTTCAATAATTTTCCAAATATAAGCCAAAGCCATCGCCGAGCTGATAAAGGTGAGAAAGGCCAGCAGCCAAAATTCCGCCGCGACCAGCGCACGAATGAGATAGAGCTTGGAGATAAAGCCTGCCGTCAACGGCACGCCAATCAGTGCCAGCCCGCCGACAAGAATGGCACTCATGGTCATCGGGATTTGCCGCCCTGCCCCAGCAATGGAGCGCATGGTGACGCGCCCACATTGCACGGCTATCACGCCAAGTGCCAAAAATAAAGCACCTTTCATCAGCGCATGATTGACCAGATGAATAAAACTCGCTGTCAGTCCGGCTTGGCTCATCAGGCCGATGCCGATGCCGATATAACCAAGCTGGGCAATCGATGATTGGGCGAATAATTTTTTCAAATCCGATTCCACAATGGCGGCCAGTGTACCGACAAAGGCGCCGACAAGGCCGAACACCAACACAAACAGGCCGAATCTTTCCGCCAGCCCGGGGAAATCTACCCCAAAGACGGCAAAGATAACGCGCATCAACACATAGACCGAAACCTTGGTGGCTGTGGCTGCCATCAATGCCGCGACCACCGAGGGCGCATAGCCATAGGCAGGCACCAACCAGAAATGCAACGGGAAGAGTGCCATTTTCAAAAACAGCCCCAATGTCATAAAAGCCATCGCCGTATAGGCGGCGCGTGTGGCTTCCACCTCGGCCAGCCGCACTGATAAATCGGCCAGATTAAGCGTGCCGGTCAGCATATAAAGTAGCCCCAAGCCGATAACGTAGAAAGTCGCCCCGACTGTGCCTAAAATAAGATAGTTGAACGCCGCAGGCAGAGCGCGACGGTCGCGCCCCGCACCCATCGCCACCAGCGCATAGGCCGACAGCGAGGTAATTTCCAGAAAAACGAAAATGTTGAAAGCGTCGCCCGTGGCCACTTGCCCCAACATTCCGGCCAGCGTCAATAACCAAGCCGTGTAAAAAAGCGGATGGTCGCGCCGGTCAATTTCGCGCGTCACCAAATGCCGCGCCGCCAATGTCGTCACAAAACCAATGCCGGAAATCACCGGCAGCACCAATGCGCTTGCACCATCCACCACATAGGTAATGCCAATCGGCGCAGGCCAGCCGCCGAGCGCATAGATTAACGTGCCATTGGCTTGAACGTGCTGATAGAGCAGCAGCGAGATGGTAAAACTTGCTGCCGTTATTATCAGAGCTAGCCACCATGCCCAATCACGCGGGCGCATCAGCGCAGCCACAGGTGCGGCCATCAAAGGCAGGAGGACTTGTAAAATCGGTAGATGCGCCATCATGGTTTTTCTTCTTCTGCGCGCGTGTCTGCTTCAATGATGGCCAAGACATCATCATCTTCAATCGAGTCGAAATTTTCATAAATCCGAATAATCAGCGCATAGCCGACTGCCGTGGTCGCCACGCCGACAACAATCGCTGTCAGAATCAGCACATGCGGCAATGGGTTGGAATATATTGTGTCGGGATGGCCGGTCAGAATGGGTGGTGTGCCGCCGCCGACTTTGCCCATGGCGATATAGAGCATGAATACGGAAGTTTGAAAGATATTCAGCCCAACCATTTTTTTGACCATATTGCCGCGTGTCATCACGGCGTAAAATCCCAGCATCATCAAAATGATGATAAGAAAATAACTCCAATGGCTGAATATGAGGTCACTCATTTATTTTTGCCGGTCTTTTTTCAGATGTTTTTCATGGGCGATGGTTTTGGACAAGAGACGTCTATGGGCTCGGCGTCCGGCGAAGGTGAAAAACAACGCCACCATAGCCGAGGCGACGGTAATGCCGACGCCCAATTCAACCAATAGAATACCATAATGCTGTGCCGCCTTTGGGGTTTCGGCCAGAGCGAAATAGTCGAGAAAATTGCCGCCGCCCAGCATGGCGACAATGCCAGTGCCGCCATAGAGCAAAACGCCGCCGCTTATTGCCGCCAGATTTAATTCTTTCGGCCACACATGACGCCCGGGCGTGAAGCCGAAAATAATCGCATTCAGAATAAAGGCGGCGGCGAAGATAACCCCAGCCTGAAAGCCGCCGCCGGGGCCGTAATCGCCGTGGAATTGCACATAGAGCGCAAACAGCATGATGGGCGGTATCAACAGCTTGGCCATGACGCGAATGACGGGGTTGTCGTTCATTTGTCGGTTTTCTTTTCTTGGCGCGTGCGCGTGTAGCCGCCAATAATGAGCAGCACGCTGATTGCGGCGGTAAAAATTACCAGCGTTTCGCCGAATGTGTCGTACCCACGATAAGAGGCCAGCACGGCGGTAACGACATTGGGAATGCCGATATCTTGTGCGCTGCCGATAATATAATCGGGCGCGACATGGCCGTGAATGGGGGCATTTGCCTGACCGAAGCCGGGCAATTCGACGATAGCAGCGGCCAGCATAAGACCGGTCGCAACGGCCAGAAAGGCAGGCATAAAGGCAATCGGGTGTGGCTTTTCTTGGGGCGGCACCAGCGATAAAGTGGCCAGTGCCAGCACGGTTGAAATACCGGCACCGACTGCCGCCTCGGTAAAGGCGACATCAACCGCATCCAGAATGACGAATTGCACCGCCGCCACCAATGAAAAAGCCCCCGACAGCATAATGACGGCAAACAGTCTGTGCAGGCGCACAGCCAATACGCCAATCAGTGCCAGAAAGGTCAGTAGAATGGCATTGATAAGAAAGCCGCTCATTTTTTTTGCCGCTTTTTTGGCGCTAATTTTGGTTTGACGCCATCAAAGTGGGCGGCGCGCGCAATGGCGTGTGTGGCGGTCGGGGCGGTCATCACCAATAAGGCACCGATAAGCAGCAGCCGCACACTGACCGTCCAGTCTGGCGATAGCATGAGCAGGCCGAATAAAATCAGTCCCGCCCCTCCGGTATCGACAATACCGGCAGCATGGATACGCTCATAAACATCACCCAGACGCAGCAAGCCCAGTGCGCCTATAATTACGCCGACTGTGCCGAGCAAAAGCGATAGGCTGCCGATGCCCGCTCGCAGCATATCGAGCATAACCAAAACCTCGCTCATTCTCTGTCTCCCAAAGTGCCGTGACGGAAAAATTTCAAAATCGCAATCGTGCCGATAAAATTTATCAGCGCATACAGCACCGCAATATCAAGAAAGGCCGGACGGCCATCAAAAAACCCATAGGCCGAAATACCCAACACCGCCATTGTGCCGATAGTATTCACCGCCAGCACGCGGTCGAAAGGGGTGGGGCCAAATCCGGCACGGGCGACGGCTAAAATCACACTCACGCCCAGCCCCAATAAGGCCACGGCCAGAGATATGTTGACGATTGTCGTCATGCGCGTTCCTTTCGGGGGTTTTGCAATTTGGAGACTTCCAGTCGGCTCACTTTGGTGTCCATATCCGGTTGCAATACGCTGTCGCAAAAATTTTGCGTCAGCCCATGCACCAAAATTTCTTTTTTGATTTCGTCAACATGCACGGACAGTGTCCCCGGCGTCAGTGTGATGAAATTGGCGTGGGTGACAAGACCGGCTATGGTGCGCTGGCTTGCTTTTAGCGTCACCAGACCAGCTTGGACTTTGGACGGCGAAAGGATGATCCGCATCACGCTAAAATTGGATTTCAAAATTTCCCAAATCAACCAGAGGGCAATTTTAGGCAGCTGCAGCAAAATGCCGATTGGCAAGCCTTCTTCATCCAAAAGCCCCATGCGGTAGGCAATCAGCGAGACACCCAGTGCGCTCAAAAATCCAAGCGTCAGCAAGAGTGGCGTGGCGTGTCCCGAAAGCAAAAGCCACAGGCCATACATAAGGGTCGTTGAAACGAGGACAGGTTTGATTGCCATAAACAAGCATACCAAAAATATGTCGAGAAGGCATCACGCGACACCCCCCGACATTAAAATTATTTCTGCGCTGCCTGAATAAGCTCGAAGAAACGACGGGTCTGGTCGCCGCCCTGAAACAGGATTTCGGCGTCATCATCCAATTTGGCAATTTGCTCCCAATTTTCGGCCACTTGTTCGGCAGACGGCGTCTCCCCCAGATACATACCGCGCGTTTCGATAATATGCGCCGCTGCAAAAGCACCCGCACCGGCACAAATGATTTTGCCGGTTGGTGCTTGCTCGCTACACATAAAGACAACCGCCGGGGTGACTTTATCGGGGCTTAGCGCGTCTTCCATTTCAGCCGGCATCAGATTGGAAGTCATCCGCGTCCACGCCACTGGTGCCAGCGCATTGATATGGATATTGTCTTTTTGGCCTTCCAATTTTAACGTGTTGATGAGACCGACAACCCCCAATTTGGCTGCCCCATAATTGGTCTGTCCGAAATTGCCGTAAAGGCCGGACGAAGAAGCTGTGACCATAATACGCCCATAGCCCTGCTCTTTCATAATCGGCCAGACGGCTTTGGTCGGTTTCATCGTGCCGAGCAAATGCACATCCACAACAAAGGTGAAATCGTCAATTTCCATTTTGGCAAAACTTTTGTCGCGCAAGACTCCGGCATTATTGACCAGCACGTCAATGCGGCCATAGGTATCCATGGTCTGCTTGACCATATTTTCGACACCAGCATTATCGGTTACAGATGAGCCATTGGCAATCGCCTCGCCACCGGCGGCTTTAATTTGGGCGACCACTTGGTCTGCTGCTTCAGATGAGCCGCCCGACCCGTCCACGCTGCCGCCTAAATCATTGACCACGACTTTCGCCCCGCGACGGGCAAACTCCACCGCATGACATTTGCCAAGGCCGCCTCCGGCACCAGTAACAATCACTACCTTATCGGTAAAATCTAAACTCATGAGTATCCTCCCTTATTGTGATTTAGAGATTAAGTCGTCAATTTGTTGAAATCAAGCGGCGCGTGTAGGCAGAATGCTCATTGTTTCGGCCAGCAGGCGATAAGATTTTTTACGCGCCTCAAGCTCAGGCGTGAGCGTCAACACAAATATCTCGGCAATCTCATATTGTTTAACCAGCGCATTGATTTGTTCGACCACTTTGTCAGGGGTGCCGGTCAGGCTGCGGGCTTTTATCATCTCGAACAGGTCGCGTTCGTGTTGGTTTTCGGGTTGCCAATTTTGCGCCTCTTCCAGAGTCGGAAAAAGACCAGCACGATTTTGCAATAGCTGTGCCGCCCAGATATTGCGCGGGCGTGCCAGATAATCAGCCTCTTCTTGCGTGTCGGCAATAAGAATAGAGGCCGCCACCGCCATTTTTGGCTCATCCAAAAAGCGCGATGGTTTGAAACCCTGACGATAGGCTGCAGTCGCTTGGTCGATATTGTCCGGATTGATGAAATGGGCATAAACATAAGCCAGACCAAATTGGGCGGCGTGGACGGCCCCGTCGCCGCCTGACCCCAACATCCACACCGGTATGGCGTGCGCCCCCATCGGTTGGGCATGAATGCCCTGATACGGATGGTCAAGCGGAAAGCCACCATCGGCACCGGACAGCCCCATCGCATCTTCAATAAACTGGAGGAGCATTTCCACCTGTTGAGGAAACACATCAACTGGCCAAGCCTTCGGGCCGGATTGCAATGCGGCTGCCGTGCGTGGGTCGCCGCCGGGGGCACGACCAATGCCCAAATCAATCCGATTGGGGGTAAGTGTTTCCAGCATACGAAATTGCTCGGCCACTTTTAGCGGGCTGTAATGGGGTAGCATTATGCCGCCTGCACCGACTCTTATGTTTTTTGTGTGCGCGGCAATATGGGCTATCAACACTTCCGGTGCGGCTCCGGCAAAAGCTGCGGTGTTGTGGTGTTCGGCCAGCCAGAACCGGTGATAGCAGATTGTGTCAAGATATTGTGCCAGCACCACCGTATCATGCACGGCGGCGGCACTGTCAGCAGAGGTAACAATGGCCGATTGATCCAGTGCGTTGAGTTTCAGTTTCATCATTTGACAAGTTTAACGCCATGGTGCAGTAGAAACCAAGTCTGATATAAGGGAGGCAAAATGTATAAAGAACTGGACGAGGTTTGGGCAGAATTGAGCGGTGAGGGGAGTATGTTTGCCACCACCGAAATTGAAGTGCGTGGGCAAAAATTGAAAACCTTTGCCATGGCCCCTAATTCGCTGCGCGATATTTGGTTGCTGACAGCAGGTTTTGCCGAGAACGATTATATTATTTATGAAAATGAAAAATGGACTTATGCCGAAGCGATGGCAGAAACGGCGTCGATTGCCAGTTGGATGTTTGCCAATGGCCTTAAGCAGGGTGACCGCGTGGCATTGTCGCTGCGCAATTATCCAGAATGGATGTTGAGCTATTGGGCTTTGACCTCGGTCGGCATCACCGTGGTTGGTATGAATGCTTGGTGGGTCGGCGATGAAATGCGCTATGCGCTTGAAGATTCGGCACCAAAGGCATTGATTTGCGATGATGAACGGTTCAAGGTTTTTTCACCGTTGCGTGATGTCTTCCCCGATATGAAAGTGATTGGTGTGCGCATGAAAGCACCGGTTGAGGGTGTGATTGATTATGCTGATTTGAAAAATCATGGCGGTGAGATGCCCGATGTCACTGTTGACGGCGACGAGGATGCTTGCATTTTTTATACATCCGGCACCACCGGCCGCCCGAAAGGTGCGCAGCTGACACAACGCGGTTGTGTTTTGAACATTATGAATATCGCCTTTATGAATTTGTGCCAAGCCACGGCACTGGCGCGCGTCAATGGCACGGAAGATCAATTACCGGCACCGGGGCAAGGGCCGGTCATTGTGACGCTGGTGACGACCCCGCTTTTTCATGTGACGGCCAATAACTGCGTTGTGCAACCGGCCACATTGACCGGCGGTAAAATCATTCATATGTATAAGTGGGATGCTGGTGAGGCCTTAAAGCTGGTTGAAAAACATAAGATTACCGGCATTAGCGGTGTGCCGGTGATGGCGCGTGAAATTATTTCGCACCCTGATTTTGCCAAATATGACACGTCGTCTTTGACGGCCATGGGCGGTGGCGGCGCGCAATTGCAGCCGGATTTAATCGGTCGGATTGACAATGCGCTGTCCAATGGCAAGGCGGCGACCGGCTATGGCATGACCGAAACATGCGGTATTAGTTCAGCTGTCAGTAATGAGTATTTTGCCGACAAGCCGGAAAGTGCCGGTCGCATTGTGCCGACATTGGAGGCCAAGACGATTAATGCCGACGGCAATGATTTGCCGCCCGGTGAATTGGGTGAATTATGCGTCAAAGGCGGTAATGTTATTAAAGGCTATCTCAATCGCGAAGAAGCAACCGCCGAAAGCATTGTTGATGGCTGGTTGCGTACTGGCGATATTGCGCGGCTTGATGATGAAGGGTTTGTCTTTATTGTTGACCGCGCCAAGGATATGGTGCTGCGCGGTGGAGAAAACATTTATTGTGCCGAGGTGGAAAGCGCATTGTTCAAGCATGATGGGGTTGGCGAATGCGCGGTGTTTGGCGTGGCCGATGACCGTCTTGGCGAAGAGGTTGGTGTGGCTGTGGTTGTTGCCGAAGGCGCCGAGGTAACGGCCGATGAGTTGCGTGCGCATTGTGGGCAATTGCTGGCAAAGTTCAAAATTCCGCGTTATATCTGGCTGCGCCGTGATTTATTGCCGCGCAATGCCAGTGGCAAATTTTTGAAGCGCGATTTGCGCGACAGTCTTGACCCTGCCGACGCCGCGTCGCGTGCAGGCCCCGGTGGAGGGCGGGTCAAGGTGGCACGAAAATATCACC
>CAYQFO010000045.1:0-2687 GCA_964416815.1 uncultured Rhodobiaceae bacterium
GGCGTATATGATGGCCGTTAAAATTGTCGAGCTTGTCCATATCAAAACGCGCCGGTGAGCGACCAATCGCCTCCAGCCCGAACAGCTCAACCAGTTGGTCGGTGGTAAATATCTCGTCATCTCCATGGCTCCAGCCGAGGCGCGCCAGATAATTGCACATGGCTTCGGGCAAATAACCCATATCCTGATAGGCCTCAACGCCAAGTGCGCCATGGCGTTTGGAAAGTTTTGCGCCATCCGCCCCATGAATAAGCGGGGTATGGGCAAACACTGGCATATCCCAGCCCAATGCCTGATAAATTTGCGCTTGCCGCGCCGCATTGGTGAGATGGTCGTCACCGCGAATAATATGGCTGACCCGCATATCATGGTCATCCACCACGACCGACAGCATATAGGTCGGTGTGCCGTCAGAGCGCAATAAAATCAAATCATCCATTTGCTCATTGGCGAAAGTTATATCGCCTTGCACTTTATCACCAATCAACAAAGTACCTTCCTGCGGGGCTTTGAAGCGCACTGCAAAGGGTTTGTTTTCAATAATATTATCGCGGTTGCGGCAGGTGCCGTCATAGCGTGGCGGCAAACCGGCGGCGTTGGCTTTGTCGCGCATGGCTTGAATTTCTTCTGGCGTGCAATAGCACTTATAGGCATGACCGTCGGCCAGTAACTGCTCGGCCACGGCACGATGGCGGGCGGCATTTTGGTGTTGATAGGTCGGTGGGGCGTCGGGTGTGAGGCCAAGCCAGTTGAGGCCGTCCAAAATTGCGGCAATCGCTGCATCGGTTGAGCGGGAGCGGTCTGTATCTTCAATGCGGAGCAAAAATTGTCCGTCATGGTGACGCGCGAAGGCCCAATTAAACAGTGCCGTTCGCGCCCCGCCAATATGCAGAAAGCCAGTCGGAGAGGGCGCGAAGCGGGTCACAATATCCGGGTCGTGTTTTGTGTCGGTCATTTTCTCCTCAATGAAAAATTGAAGCGGTGATAGCATAATTTCTTTGCCCTGCTAAGAGCCGGTGTCGTAAAAGGGCGCATAAAATGAGGATTTGATGATTGCATATGGGGCCGTATTACTGGCTTGCGGCATGGCCACCTACTTTGCCTTGCCGTTGGAGCCACCGGTTTGGACGGCATTTATCGTGGTGTTTATTTTATTGGCCGGGGTGATAGTGCGTCGCCAATGGCAGCACCGGCGATACCAAGGCGTATGGTGGGTGCTTGTTTTTCTGTTCGGGTTTGGTTGGGCGCAATTTGCCACCCTACAAGCCGAGGCAAAATGGGCGTACCCGGTTTTGCCTGCCTTTCCAACAGCACGCCAGATTGTCGGCGAAGTTGTTCACTCGGAGCAGCGTGTGCGCGGTGGGTTGGTGGACGTGCGTGTGCAAGATGATGACGGGCGTTCTTATTTACTGCGTTTGTATAGCCGACGCCCGATTGCGGTTGAATTGCAGCCAGCGTGTCATGTTGAACTTAGGGCACGTGTTGAAGCAACATCAGCACCGCTTAATTTAGGAGGCTATGATGCGCGACGGGTTGATTTTTTCAGTGGTCGGCGTGGGAGCGGTTTTGTGCAGCGTGTTGAGCGCGTCGTTTGTCCCGACACCGTGCCCTGGTCTGTCACGCTGGTGCGCTTACGACTTCGCATCGCCGATTATTTTTTGACCCATATTGAAGCCCCGCAAAATGGTGTCGCGGCGGCACTGGTGACCGGCATTCGCGGGTCTATTTCCAGAGAAATACGCACTCTTTTTCGCGATAGCGGCTTGGCGCACATGCTGGCGATTTCGGGTTTGCACATGGTATTGTTTGCCGGTTCGGTATTTTCGATTGTGCGCCTGTTTGGTGCGTGTCTGCCCTATCTGGCGCAACGCTATAATATTCGTTCCATCAGCGCGGCATTGGCTTTGCTGGCGGCGATTGTTTATCTGGGGCTGTCTGGTGCCGGCTATGCCACGCAACGCGCTTTTATTATGATTGCTTTGATGTTTATTGCACTGATGCTGGGGCGGCCTGCGCTGACTTTACGTAATGTAGGCTGGGCCGGGATTGTGGTTTTGCTGATGCAACCACATGCCATTATGCAGGCTGGCTTTCAAATGTCCTTTGCCGCCGTGATGGCCCTGATTGCGTTATATGAACGACGCCATGAACTGGCGTTACCGAAAATGGTGATTGAAGGGCAGGGAACGGCGATGCGCCTCATACGTCGGGTTTGGTTCTATACAGGCGGCCTGTTTATCACCAGTCTGGTGGCCGGCGGTGTTACCGGTTTTCTGGCCTTGCTGCATTTTCAACAAATCGGTGTTTATGGTCTGGTGGCCAATATGTTAGCGATGCCCATATTTGGGTTTGTCATTATGCCGATGGCGTTTGTGTCCACATTTACTTTGCCGCTCGCCGCATTTATTGGCGTGGCCGACACTGCGGTTTGGGTGATGGGACAGGGCATTGGCTGGGTGATTGCCATTGCCGATTATTTGACCGCTTGGCCGGGGGCTGTGTGGCGGGTGGAGGCTTCACCATTTTGGGTGCCGGCCATTTTTCTGCTTGGGCTTGCTGTTGTGTGTTTGGTGCGCGGGCGTCTTATATTTATCGGCGTGGTTTTGTTGGCCACCGCATTTGCTGGTTTGGGACAAGTGAAGCAACCAGTGTTGCGCATCACCGATAATGGACGCTTGATTATGGTG
>CAYQFO010000045.1:2697-6290 GCA_964416815.1 uncultured Rhodobiaceae bacterium
CGATTGCTGCGCCGACGCGGCGCAAAATATGAATTGCGTGTCTGGTTACAACGGATGGGCTATCCACAAGGCGCAGCAACCAAAATAGATTGTTCCGGGCGACCGTGCTTTGTGTCTTTAAGCGGTGGGCATCAACTTGGCTATGTGCGGCGTCGCAAGGAATTAGCATCGGCTTGTCAGCAAGCCGATATTGTGGTGGCACCTTTTATCTCGGCGCATTATCCGTGCCGCGCCCTATTGGTTGACCGCAAGCAGCTCGCACAAGGGCATGTATTGGTATTTTCTGATAATGGTGCATTACAAGCCCTGATACCCAATCGGTTCATAGGGCGTCCATGGCATAAGCTGTCGGCCAGAAATTATCGGGAATGATATGCGACTTGAAGCAAAGAATTAGTATTTACGGATGAGCCCAACCAACCGCCCTTGCACGCGAACTTGGTCGGCGCGGAAAAGACGCGTTTCATAAGCCGGATTGGCCGCTTCGAGTGCAATCCTTTCGCCCTTGCGGCGTAGCCGCTTCAGGGTTGCTTCATGACCTTCAACAAGGGCAACAACAATCTCGCCGTTTTCAGCCGTGTCGTTACTTTGGATAATCGCCGTGTCGCCGTCGAAAATACCAGCTTCAACCATCGAGTCACCGTGTACTTCCAGCGCGTAATGCTCGCCGGAGCGTAGCATTTCCATCGGCACGGAAATTTGGTTGATTTTTTCTTGTAACGCTTCAATCGGGGTGCCGGCGGCAATGCGGCCCATGACGGCAATTGAGACGGCAGAATTATCATTGGTGGCGTGCGTCGGCAGGGTGACGCGCGGGGGTGCCGACAGGCTGGTTGATATGGCATTGGGGAGTTTGACAACCTCCAGCGCCCGTGCACGATGGGGCAGGCGTTTGATAAAGCCACGTTCTTCGAGTGCCGTAATCAACCGGTGGATGCCGGATTTGGAGCGTAAATTCAAAGCCACTTTCATTTCGTCAAAGCTGGGAGAAATGCCCGTCTCTTTCAATCTCTCATTGATAAAGAGCAAAAGTTCATACTGTTTTTTGGTCAACATGGGAATCTCCCTGACGAACGAATCGTTAACTTCTTTGTTCTAGTTTCATTCGGCTTGGGGGGCAACAGCAAAATCATGATTCGAGAAGATTTCGTGTGGCCGTTGTCACATCCTCTTGGCGCATCAGACTTTCGCCAACCAAAAAGGCGGTCACGCCATCTTCCATCAGCGTTTGCACATCAGCGTTGGTCGCAATACCGCTTTCGCTGACCAGTAAAACGCCGTCAGGAATATGGGGTAACAGCTTTCTTGTGGTGTCCAGCTTGGTCTCAAAGGTTTTCAGATTGCGATTATTGATACCAAGCAAGGTTGGTTTTAAGGGCAGTGCGCGTTCCAACTCTTCACCATTGTGTATTTCAAACAGGGCATCCATGCCAAATTCAGCTGCCGCATCTGCCAGTTCACCGGCTTGGGCATCACTGACGACCGCCATAATAATCAAAATTGCATCGGCACCCCAACTGCGTGCTTCGGCGACCTGATAAACATCATACATAAAATCCTTACGCAGCACCGGGAGGGTGCAGGCGGCACGCGCGTCGATGAGATATTCCGGCGCCCCCTGAAAAGAGGGGACATCGGTGAGTACGGACAGGCAGCTTGCCCCACCCTCAGCATAGGCCTGTGCCAGTGCTGCGGGGTTGAAATCAGCGCGGATAAGCCCTTTGGACGGGCTGGCCTTTTTTATCTCGGCAATCAGAGCCGGACGCCGGGCTGCACGGGTTGTTTCCAATGCCGCGCGAAACCCACGCACGGGTGTGTTGTCTTTGGCCGTTGCCAACATCTCACGATAGGGGCGCCGTGCCTTGGCGTCGGCAATCTCTTGCAGCTTATAGGCCGTGATTTTGGCCAGCATAGTGCCAGTATCCATCAGCCGGTTTCTGCCAACCGATTGCTGGTTTTGACGAGAATATCCAAAACTTTGCGCGCCCCGCCATCATCAATCGCCAGTGCGGCCATATCGGCTCCGTCCTGTAAATCTTGGGCTTTGTTGGTGACATAAAGCGCGGCGGCGGCATTAAGCACAACAATATCACGATAGGCCGAGGGTTTGGCATCCAGCAATTCTTTCAGTGCGGCGGCATTGGTATCAGGGTCGCCGCCGACCAAATCCGCCGCATTGGCGCGCGGCAGGCCGATGCTTTCCGGCTCAACCTCAAACAGGGTGACTTTGCCTTTACGCAATTCAGCGACTGTACTCGGACCGGTCGTGGTCAATTCATCCAGCCCATCGCTACCATGCACCACCCAGGCACGTTCCGACCCCAATTTGTGTAGCACATGTGCCAAAGGTTCGACCCATTGTGCATCAAACACGCCCATAAGCTGCCGATTGGCCCCGGCCGGATTGGAAAGCGGCCCAAGCAAGTTAAACACGGTACGAAATCCGAGCTGTTGTCGCACCGGCCCGACATGACGCATGGCGGCATGGTGATGGGGCGCAAACATAAAGCCAATGCCGACTTCTTCTATGCAGGTACTGATGGCGGTGGGCGGTAAGTCGAGCCGCACACCCAATTTCTCTAACACATCGGAAGAGCCTGAGCGCGAACTGAGTGCGCGATTGCCATGCTTGGCCACATGCACACCACAAGCAGCGGCCACCAGTGCCACTGCCGTTGAGATATTATACGACCCGCTGGCATCGCCGCCAGTGCCGCATGTGTCGAGCGCATGCACGGGCGCTTTAACGCACAGCGCATTGCGACGCATAACTTGCGCCCCGGCGGTGATTTCTTCCACGGTTTCGCCTTTCAGCCGCAAAGCGGCCAGAAATGCGCCAATTTGTCCTTCGGTTGCTTGGTCATTCAAAATGGTTTCAAAAGCGCGCGTGGCTTCGACCGATGAAAGATCGCGCCCGTCGCCGAGTATCGCTAATATGGGTTGCAGATTTTGCATGTGCGCCTCCTCTAGCCAATGATTAAATGCCGGTCGCTGCCGATATCTGTATGATTTACCCCGGCGGATTTCAAAAAATTTGCCAAAATGCGGTGGCCGCCATGCGATGCAATACTTTCAGGATGAAACTGCACACCATAAATAGGACGCCGTTTATGTTGAACGGCCATTATCATGTCATCATCTGTGCGTGCCGTTATCTGCAAACAATCGGGTAGGCACGTGGGGTCGACAATAAGCGAGTGATAGCGGGTCACGGTGAGCGGGTTGTTGAGTTTGTCGAACAAATCACTGCCGTCATGGGTCACATGGCTGAGTTTGCCGTGCATAATGTTATCAGCACGGACAATGCGTCCGCCAAAAGCCTGCCCGATACATTGATGGCCAAGGCAGACACCAAATATCGGTAAATTATCGGGTGCTGCCTTAATCAGGTCAAGACAAATACCGGCCTTGTCGGGGTCGCACGGGCCGGGCGAGAGAATAATGGCTTGCGGCTTTTCACCCAGCACCTCCTCAAAACTGACTTTATCGTTACGAATAACGCGGCACTGGGCGCCTAAATCACCGAGAAATTGCACCAAATTAAAGGTGAAGCTGTCATAATTATCAATCAGCGTCAGCATTAGCGATTATTC
>CAYQFO010000045.1:6300-9647 GCA_964416815.1 uncultured Rhodobiaceae bacterium
TTTTGCGCCTGTTCCAGTGCCGCTTCGGCGGCGCGAAACAGCGCCGCCGCTTTGTTGATGGTTTCATCATATTCATATTGCGGTGTGCTGTCGTAAACAATACCTCCACCAGCTTGCACGTAGAGCCTATTATCATGCACGACGCCGGTGCGCAGGGCGATACAGGTGTCCATATTGCCATTGGCCGAGAAATAACCGACGCAACCAGCATAAATGCCGCGCCTATCAGGCTCTAATTCGTCAATAATTTCCATGGCGCGGATTTTCGGTGCGCCCGACACCGTACCGGCGGGAAAGCCTGCTGCCAAGGCGTCAATCATATCATGTTCAGGCAACAGTTTGCCGGTCACATCGGAAACAATATGAATGAGATGCGAGGTTTTCTGCAAGCCAAAAGCTTGATTCACCGCAACCGACCCGATTTCACTGACCCGCCCAACATCATTACGCCCCAAATCAAGCAACATGAGATGTTCGGCGCGCTCTTTCTCATCGGCCAGCAAATCAACCCCAATCATGGCGTCTTCGACGGCGGTGTTACCACGCTTGCGGGTGCCGGCAATCGGACGGATATTGACCACGTGGTCTTGCACACCAACCAGCACTTCCGGACTGGAGCCAACCACCGCCACATCATCCAGTTTCAGATAAAACAAATAGGGGGAAGGATTGATGCGCCGTAAAGCGCGGTAAAGGTCAAAGGGCGGCAAGGTGAAGGGGATAGAAAAACGCTGACTGAGCACGACCTGAAACACGTCACCGGCAATAATATAGTCACGCGCTTTGGCGACCATATCAAAATAGGATTCTTGGCTCATATTTGATTGCGGTTCGCCAAAGGGTTTGACGTGTCGCACCGGGTCTTCCGGTAGAGGCACTTGCAGCTTTTCGGCGGCTTTTTCAAGCCGGTCGTGTGCCGCCCTATGGGCGTCATCGGCACTCTCATGGCTCTGGGGAAAGACCGGTGTTACCAATCGGATGACGTGCCTTAGCTTATCAAATACGGCGATAATGGTGGGACGCAAAAAAAGACATTCCGGCACATTAAGCGCATCGGCATTGGCATTCGGCAGATGCTCCATATAACGCACCATATCATACGACATATAGCCGAAAATACCGGCGGCCATAGGCGGCATGTCATTGGGCATGTCGATGCGTGTTTCGGCCATTATCTGGCGTAAGGCATCTAGTGGGGCCGCCTGCATCGGTTCAAAATCACTCTTTGCATCGTTCACCCGCCGATTGACTTGCGCCTTGCCGTGGACGGTGCGGAATAATAAATCGGGTGCCAATCCAATCATGGAATAGCGACCGGAAATATCGCCGTCCTCTACCGATTCCAGCAAAAAAGCATAGGCTTCATTTTGCGTCAGCTTCATATAGGCGGCGACCGGCGTTTCAAGGTCGGCCACCATGTCGTGCCAAACAAGCTGTGCGTCGCCACGTTGATAGGTTGCCGCAAAGCTCTTCGTGTCGGGTTCAATTATCATTATCCGGTCAGCGATTCATATCGCGTAAAATCCGATCAAGCGCGGTGCGGTTTACATGTGTGCCGTAATAGCTTTGCAGTCCATTGACAAATTGTGTTGTCAAATCGGCACGATATTTACGTAATTCGCCGCTAAATATAACATTGTCATCGTCATTTTTTTTGAACTTTGGCGTGATAATATTGGTGGCTTGCATGAGAATTAAATTTGTGCCGAAACCAATCGGGGCATAGGCAAATTTATTCTCATCGACGGCAAATAAGTTTTTAACCGCCGCTTCCGAGAAAGTCTCATTGCTGACCTGACGGGTCATCGGTTCCGAGGTGAGCGGTCGACGCTTCAGTATTTTTGTAATTGCCCTTAACCCGCCCTGATTACCGGTTTCCACGAGATGTTCGGCCATCGCTTTCAGCAATTTACTTTGCTCGGCAAGTTTCCAGTGCTTAACGGCTTCCTTTTTAACTTCCGCCAGTGGGCGCACGCGTGTTTCATCAATGGCGGTCACATCAATCCAGACAAGCCCGCCATCAGCCATTTCTTCCATGGGTAGATTGTCGCCGCTCTCGGCTTCAAAAATGATTTCCGGCAAATTATTATAGCGTACGCCAAGGGGGACGATTTTTCCGTCGGGTGTGCGCAAATCGCGGTCCACTCTGTTCAAGTTAACCACATCAAGGTCAAACCGTTGTCCGATTTCTTGTAGCGAGACACCTGCAGCGCGCTCATCTTCGACGGTTTGGGAAAAGGCAATCATGTCGTCCACAGCGCGCCGATTGACGACCTGCTCGTGCAGCGTGTCGCGCAATTCTTCAAAACTTTTGCTGACTTCCGGTTGAATGTCGCGCACGCGCAGCACCACAAATCCGAGCGGCCCCTCAATGACATCGCTAATCTCGCCTTTTTTCAAAGCAAAAGCACGTTCGCCCAAATCGGCGGAGATGAAGCTGTCTTTAGTCACCTGCCCCAAATCGGTATTTTTCAAATTTTGATTGGCGGTTTTGACGATTTCGGCAAAGCTTCTTTTTTGTTGCAGCATATCGCGGATTGTGTCGGCCATTGCGTCTTCAGCCAGCACAAGCTGATTGATGGTACGTTTTTCTGGCTCGGTAAACGCATCAATGGTGGCTTCGTATTCCTCGCGTAAATCGGCTTCATCAATGCTGATGGTTTCGGTGAAGCCGGTTGGTGTGACAATCAGCACCTGCGCGGTGCGGCGTTCGGGGGCCGCAAACCGCAATTGCGTGGTTTTGTAAAACCGCTCCAATTCGTCTTGCGTCGGGTCGCCGACATCATCAATTTCGGACAAAGCCAAAACAATATATTTGGCGGTGCGGCGTTCCAGAAAATGCGTAAACAGACGTTCTGCGAGCCTGCGTGGCATACGCGCACGTTCCAGCGAGGCATCCAGAAATTGTTGGCGCAAGTGAAATGCGCGTTGGTCGGCAACAAACATATTCTCGTTCAAAGCATTACGGCGCAGCACTTGACGAAAAGTCGGTTCGTCAAATTTTCCGTTGGGCCCGTGAAAACTTGAATTTTCGGTAATCGCTTGGGCGATGGCCGTGTCGCTTTGCGCCAAGCCCAAATCGTCAACCAGATTGGCCAGCGCCGCATTGGCCAACATCGCCTTCAACACTTGTGAATCAAGGCCCATCGTGCGCGCCTGTTGCGGGGTTAAGGGTTCGCGAAGCTGACGGCTGGCAGCACTGATTTGTTGGGCAAAACGGGTGCTGAATTCGGCACGCTCAATATCGACGCTACCGACGCTGGCCAGCTTCGAGCGTGCCACACCGGTAAATGTGTCGGCGATGCCCCACAGCCCAAAGGCGATAACCAGCAAGCCAATAAGTAAAA
>CAYQFO010000046.1:0-9503 GCA_964416815.1 uncultured Rhodobiaceae bacterium
ACCCGCACCCGCGCAAAGTTCTATTGCTGTTAGACCCATATTACCAAATCCCCATCTTTGGCATTCCACCGATTACCTGACCGATTCAGGATATAAGTCAAGAATAAGTTCTTTTTTGTTCTTTATCTAAGCGCATGAGCTAAATATCCAACTCAAATATCCAGCAATGCCGCTTCGGCGAAAGCGGCGTTTTCCTGAATGAACTTAAAACGCAATTCCGGCTTATTGCCCATCAAATCTTTCACCGCTTGCGCCGTGGTTTTGGTTTCTTCTTCCGGAATGGTGATTTGCATGAGCGTGCGCTTGGCAGGCAGCATGGTGGTTTCTTTCAACTGCGCTGGTAGCATTTCGCCCAGCCCCTTAAACCGGCTAATATCAACTTTGGCATTGGCGCGAAATTCGCTTTTCAGCAAGGCTTCGCGGTGGGCATCATCGCGCGCATACAGTGTTTTCGCTCCCTGCGCCAGCCGATAAAGCGGCGGCATGGCAAGGTAAAGGTGGTGCTTGCGGATAAGCTCTGGCATTTGTTCGTGGAAAAACGTAATCAGCAGCGAGGCAATATGCGCACCATCAACATCGGCATCGGTCATAATAATGATTTTCTCATAGCGTAGGCGGCTGTCATCATAATTGGTACCGATGCCACAGCCCAGTGCCTGCACCAAATCGGCGATTTGCTGGCTTTGCTGCATTTTCGTTGCAGTGGCATTGGCGACATTAAGAATCTTCCCGCGCAAAGGCAGAATGGCTTGTGTTTTGCGATTGCGCGCTTGCTTGGCACTGCCGCCAGCACTGTCGCCCTCCACGATAAACAATTCCGAGCCTTCCGCCGCATTTTGTGCGCAATCGGCCAGCTTGCCGGGTAGGCGCAATTTGCGCGTGGCCGACTGACGGCGAACCTCGCGCTCTTGGCGACGGCGGATACGCTCTTCGGCGCGGTCAATCACCCAGTTCAGTAATTTGTCGGCATCGGCCGGAGCCGAGGTGAGATAATGCTCAAAATGGTCGCGCAGTGTGGTTTCAACAATTCGCGCCGCTTCCGGTGTGGCCAGCCTGTCTTTGGTCTGGCCTTGAAATTCCGGCTCGCGGATAAAGACCGACACCAATGCCGCGGCCGTGCCCATCACATCTTCGGCGGTAATTTGTGTCGCCTTTTTATTGTTGATGCGCTCGCCATAGGCTTTCAACCCCTTGGTCAGCCCGGCGCGCAAGCCCTGCTCATGTGTGCCGCCATCAGGCGTCGGCACGGTATTGCAATAGCTGACCGCCATGCCGTCGGCATCGCCGATACCAGCACCAACCCAGCTCACCGCCCATTCCACACTGCCATGCCCGCCCGGCTTTTGCACTTTGCCGAAAAATGGCGTGGGCGTGACAACACTGCGCCCGCCAATCAGCTCGTGCAGATAATCGCGCAAGCCATTGGGAAATTTCAGCACATGCGTGGCCGGTATTGTGTCGTCCTTAATCAGGCTGGCATTGCAGTGCCAGCGAATTTCTACCCCGCCGAAAAGATAGGCTTTGGCTTTGCACATGGCATAGAGGCGGGCCGGGTCGAACTGCGTTTTGTTGCCAAAAATATCGGTGTCCGGCACAAAGCTGACCAGTGTGCCGCGACGATTTTGGGCGGCAGGTGATTGCTTTAATTTGCCTTTTGTGTTGCCGCGCGAAAAGCTTTGCGTGAAAAGCTGCTTGTCGCGCACCACTTCAACCGTCAATTCCGATGACAGCGCATTGACCACCGATATGCCGACCCCATTCAGCCCGCCCGATGTCTCATAGGCATCGCCGCTGAATTTACCGCCCGCATGCAAGGTTGTCATAATCACTTCCAACGCCGATTTGTCCTTGAATTTGGGGTGCGGATCTGTCGGAATCCCACGCCCATTATCGCGCACTGACAGGTGATTATCTGGCGCCAAAACCACTTCAATAAAAGAAGCATGTCCGGCCACGGCTTCATCCATGGCATTGTCAATCGCCTCGGCGAATAAATGGTGCATGGCATGGGCGTCGGTACCGCCAATATACATACCAGGACGCCGCCGCACCGGCTCCAACCCCTCCAGCACCTCAATATCACGCGCCGTATAGGATTTGCGCGCTTTCGTTTTTTTCGGCATATCGCTGAATAGATTTTGCTCTTGGGCAGCAGATTTTCTGGCGGCCATGCGGTGGCTCCATTGCATGAAAAATCGAATCGTCCGCCAGTTTACAGCAATTACACGTCGGGCAAGAAAAAAACCGATTCAAATCTGTTTAAGTCTGTTTAAGTCTGTTGATGCCTACTGCCGTGAGGGCGGCAGGCTGACTACCGGTAGCCAATCGCGTAATTGTGCCGGACACAGTTTCATCGCATGAAAACGCAAAGCCTGCCAGAAAACCGAAAGCAGCAGCATATAGATGCCAAGAAAAATGAAGGCGACGGTAATACCGGTCAGACTGGAATCGCTTATCTCAGTCAGTTCACTCAGGGCATAAGTGGCATAGCCGAGCGACGAGACAATCAGAACACGCCGGTCAATCAGGAGTGAAAACACGCTTATCAGCAGATAAATGCCGAGCATCAGTAAAAGAGGGGTCATCTCGCTGCCTGAAAAACCGTTAATGAAAAAAATAAAAACCGGATGCACGAGCGTCGGGGCCGCCAATGCGTGTAACCAAAAGGCGATGTCGGCGTCGATGGTCAGGCGTTGGCGATCCAGAGAGTCATAGTAAAGCGCTGCGACCAAAACGCCCAAACCGCACAAAAACCAGACCAGCATCGGAAAATAATCATAGACCTTAAAAACTGGCAGAATAATCAATAAAACGATGTTCCCTGCCAGTGCGGCAATGGTGATGGGTACATGAAAGCGCCACCAGTGTGCAAACAGGGTTGCCATTGTGATGAGCGTGGCCAGCACATAACTCCAGAAAGAACCCTGTGTACCCCATACAACAAGCCCTTCGTCTATTTCACGAGCAAGATTGAACGCCGTCAGGTAAACGGCGCTACCGAAAACGGCCAGCAATAAGATTGACGGCAGAGCCATACGGCGGTGACGGGTAAAATATTCTGCCAGCCCCCAAGCCAACACTGCTGCTAAACTTGGAACCCAAAATTGCGTTGTGTCGAAAAAGCCATACACGCCCCAGAAGAAAAGCCCGCAAGCAATAACGACAAACACATCGTTGAAACTTGTTATCAGGGGCATGTTTTCGGACTGTGCTTGCGCTTGTGTTTGCTTTATGTGAACGCGAAAGCCGTCCACCTGTTCGCGTGATAATATACCGTTGGCGACTGCCTGTTCCAAATCGTCATCAGTATAAATCATTATCCACCCTTTGCGCTTTGTTTTAGTGTATCAAGCAATGAACAGCAAGGAGGAAGAGATGTCGGATATAAAGTCGGAACTGACATTGCCGTGTGGTGTTACGCTCAAAAGTCGCTTGTGCAAGGCGGCCATGACCGAAGGGCTGGCCGATGAACAAAACCGCGCCACCGAAAAGCACGTCAATTTATATGGCCGTTGGGCCGAGGGCGGGGCTGCCATATTGTTGACTGGCAATGTGCAGGTTGACCATCGCTATCTTGAGCGTCCGGCCAATGTGGTGATTGAAGGCAAGCAGTCCAACGAACAAATCGCTAGATTGCGCGCCTATGCTGAAGCAGGCACGCGCCATGAAACGCAACTTTGGATGCAGATTTCCCATGCCGGTCGACAAACCCCGGCCACTATTGCACTCGAGCCGGTCGCGCCATCCGATGTTCAGTTGAAAATGCCGGGGGCAGCTTTCGGCAAACCGCGCCCGCTCACCCATGAGGGTATTCTTGATGTTATTGACCGCTTTGCTCATGCCGCCAAAACCGCCAAGGCGACGGGCTTTACCGGTGTGCAAATTCATGGGGCGCATGGCTATTTGATTTCCGAATTTTTGTCGCCCGACATTAACCTCCGCACCGATGAATGGGGCGGCTCGCTTGAAAACCGCGCCCGCTTATTATTGGAAGTTGTGCGCGCTGTGCGCCAAGCCGTGGGCGATAAATTTCCGGTGGCGTTGAAACCCAATTCGGCCGATTTTCAGCGCGGCGGGTTTGCCCACGAGGACTCCATAAAAGTGGCGAGCTGGCTGAATGATGAAGGCCTTGATTTGTTGGAAATTTCCGGCGGCACCTATGAGCAACCGCGATTGGTCGGCATGGACAATCTGACTCTTAATCCGGAGCGCGCCGAAAAACGCCGCGAAAGCACGATTGCCCGCGAGGCGTATTTTCTTGACTATGCCAAAGATATCCGCGCCGTCTATAAAAGTCCGCTTATGGTGACGGGCGGGTTCCGCTCGCGCGCCGGTATGGATGCGGCACTGGCGGCAGACGCCTGCGATATGATTGGTATTGGCCGCCCTTTATGTATTGACCCGCAAGTGCCGAACAAGCTGCTTTCCAGCGAGATGGCCGAGGCGCCAGTGCTGGAAAAAAATATGCAAATCGGGCGCGGTTGGTTGGGGTTAAACTCGCCTTTCAATGCGATTGCCGGATTGAACGGCTGGGGGCAACAGGCCTTCTGGTGTCTTAATTTGATTGAAATGGGCAACGGGCGTGAACCTGATTTGGGGCTGGGCGTGTTCAAAGCATTTTTGCGCTATCAGAAAAATGAAAAGCAGGCCGCCAAAGCCTATAACGCCCATTGGAACGAACGGTAATCAATCGGTTTATTTATGATTGGAAAAGCAAAATGACTTGGTCTCAACTTTTTACAGGTCTTACAGCTGCCATTGCGACTGTCTTACTACAAAAATTGTTTGAATATATTCAAAGAAAAAGAGCCGAAACCAAAATGGTAGAAGAGAACCTTGACCCTATTTTGAAGTCAGGGGATGAGTTACTGGGGAAAATTTATTCTCTGGCTAAAGATGATTTCAAATCAATCGTGTTTCCGAGTGACCGCAATGGTGGCTATAAAATTGAAGAACTCAAAGAAAACCATGATGTGGTAAATTTTCTTTATCTGTTTGCAAAATTCTGGGCAAACATTGAAATACTTCGATATAGAACCAATAGTTTTTTTCTGAACACGCGACCGGTCGGAAAAGAATTCCAAGTTTTCCAAAACTGTCTGGAATCAAAAGCCGTTAGAGTTACAAAAAGAAATTTTCAACGAGCATTGGGGGAACTCATGCTTGAAAGAAATCAAAAAGATATAAGCATGATTTTCTTTCGTGAGTTCTCTGAAATCATATTTTGTGAGACTGATGTGGATATGCCGCTTCAGGATATACTCAAAACCATTTCACGATTGAATAATACCAAAGAAAGGCAAAAAATCCTTGTATATGCAACCGTCCTCCATGCCATGCTTGATACGATTGACCCTTCGCACTACGTAGCAAAAGACAGGCCGACCATTCAACGGAAATTGACCAAAAAATCGCGAAAGGATTTAAGATACAGGATATTTGGGGTGCATCTCAAGATAGTATCAAATTGGCGAAAATATATAGACCTCCCCTAAGAAGAGGAAGTCTATAGTAGAAAAACGGGGGAATTAAAGTAGAAAGACGGGGGACTTAACTTTTTGGCTATAATAGCCGTACGTTAGTCACCCCGCCCCCTATAACGGTGATACTCTGTATCGTGCCATCAATATGACAATTATCACTATCCATGTCAAGAGCGTTAGACGCTGTAGTAGAGGTCAAACTCCACCGGATGCGGCGTGTGTTCAAGGCGAAAGATTTCTTCCCATTTTAATTCCAGATAGGCGTCGATTTGGTCATCGTCCATGACGCCGCCTTTTTTTAGAAAGTCACGGTCTCCATTGAGCGCGTCGCATGCCTCGCGCAATGAGCCGCACACTTGCGGCACGCCTTTCAATTCTTCCGGCGGCAATTCATACAGGTCTTTATCCATTGGTTCGCCCGGGTCAATCTTGTTTTCGATGCCGTCCAGCCCGGCCATCAGCATGGCAGTGAACGCCAGATAGGGGTTGGCGGTTGGGTCGGGGAAGCGGACTTCAACACGCTTGCCCGGTGCCGAGGTGGCAAAGGGAATACGGCACGAAGCCGACCGATTACGCGCCGAATAAGCCAGCAAAACCGGTGCTTCAAATCCCGGAATAAGACGCTTATAAGAATTGGTTGACGGATTGGTCAGCGCATTGAGGGCGCGGGCATGTTTGATAATGCCGCCAATATAATACAGACATTCTTGGCTCAAATCGCCATATTTATCACCGGCAAAGAGCGGCTTATTGCCCTTCCAAATCGACTGATGGCAGTGCATACCGGTGCCGTTATCGCCATAAACCGGCTTGGGCATGAAAGTCGCCGTTTTGCCGTAGGCATGGGCGACATTATGCACCACATATTTATACAGTTGCAGTTTGTCGGCAATGGAGGTCAGGGTGTCGAATTTCAGTCCCAATTCGTGCTGGGCGGCGGCGACTTCATGGTGGTGTTTTTCGACACCCAGTCCCATTTCTTTCATTACCGACAGCATTTCGGTGCGCAAATCCTGCCCGCCATCGACAGGATTGACCGGAAAATAGCCGCCCTTAGTGCGCGGGCGATGCCCCATATTACCGGCTTCATATTCAGTGCCGGAATTGTCGGGTAATTCGGTGCTGTCCAGCGCGAAGCCGGTATTGTAAGGGTCGGTCGAAAACCGCACATCATCAAACACGAAAAACTCGGCTTCCGGTCCGAAATAAGCCGTGTCGCCAATGCCAGTCGATTTCAAATAAGTCTCGGCGCGCAAGGCGGTTGAGCGCGGGTCGCGATTATAGGCCTCGCGCGTATAAGGCTCTAATATAGTGCAAAAAACAGCCAGTGTTTGCTGCGCGTAAAATGGGTCAAGCCGTGCCGTTGCCGTGTCCGGCATCAACACCATATCGGACTCGTTAATGGCTTTCCAACCAGCAATCGACGAGCCGTCAAACATCGCCCCTTCGGCAAAAAAATCGTCATCCACAAGGTCAATATCCAGCGTGACGTGCTGCATTTTCCCGCGCGGGTCGGTGAACCGAAGGTCAACAAATTTGACCTCATTGTCCTTAATCATTTTGAGGGTTTTGGAAGCGTCTGACAGGGTAATCTCCAAATGGGGTTGTTATATGGCGTCATTACCGGTTTCGCCGGTGCGAATGCGGATGGCCTGAGCGATATCCGACACAAAAATTTTGCCGTCTCCAATGCGGTCGGTTGCGGCGGCAGTTTGAATGGCCTCAACAGCAGAATCAAGTTGTTCATCGGTTACAACCACTTCCAGCTTTACCTTAGGCAGAAAATCAACCACATATTCAGCCCCACGATAAAGTTCGGTATGACCTTTCTGCCGCCCAAAACCTTTTGCCTCCACAACGGTAATGCCCTGCATTCCGGCTTCTTGTAGGGCATCTTTCACTTCGTCCAGCTTGAACGGCTTGATGATGGCTTCAATTTTTTTCATGTTCGCCTCCAATAAATGACATAGCGGTCTCTCGGCAAATATGCAATTTTCGTGCCGTATTTTTCTCTCTGTTTAGTGAGCAAATTTAGTGCCTGGTAATGCTAGTCATTGCTCAAAAATCAACCAGAGTGCTTAATAATTAAACAGAGACATTGGCTATTCAAAAGGGAACTATAGACAATGTTACCCATCTCCTTAGCCCTTTTGTTTTTGATGATTTGATAGGATTCTCGCATTCCTACATCCAAAGCACAGCCGGGCGGTGCTTTAACTTCGTCTTTTTGAAACGGCAAAAGCCAGCCTTCGTCATCAGAGGAAAAGCGAAGATATTTTAACGTCGCAAAATAGGCGAGGGACTTTCCCCCATATCGGCACTTGTTAAGGTGGTGTTTATCGGGCTGCGGTGCTTTTTTCCAAATTGCGTTGCTGGGGCTTCTCATTTCAGGTTAATGGTAAATTAACCTATTTTGATTATTGGACAATTTTATGGGTTGCGTGTATTTGGCGATTCGTGTATTGACGATTGTTGCAAAAAAAATGGGATGAAAAAAGCTGTCTATGTGGGAGTGCCGTTCGTAGGTATGATGAAAAAAGCTGTCTATGTGGGAGTGCCGTTCGTAGGTATAGAGCGGTGTTCGTAGGTTTAGAGGGGTATTGTGGCCAAAAATATCAAAAATAATAGCGAGCTGGATTCAAGTGCAAGACTTGCTACATAATTGCATCCGCAAATATGACCTTCTGTTGGTGGTGTGCCTTGGTGCTGTCCTGATGGCTATGCCGAATGCCGCCAAGGCGCAGCAAGTCGGGTCAGCCGATTTTTCGCTTAGTTATAATACGCCCGAAAATCCTATCGGTTTGACGGTGACACGCATTGTCGGGGGCGTTGCTTTTGACTTGTATATAGGTGACATACCCACCAACGCAGCTACGTGGCCGGAGATTGGCAATGTGGATTTGACTGATACGGATAGTATCAAAGCCGCTTTCCCCGCGGATTTGAACTTCGCGACGGGGCAAGATACGCTTCTGGCCACCAGAATCAAAACGCATTGGGCAGGGCGTTCGACGGTGGTAAGCGACTATACTGTTGCGGTCAATAGCGAGAGGACCGGTGTGACGATTGCCGCCAACGCCAACGCCCCCGACAGTGCGCTTGAGCAACCAGTTACTTTGCTGAGTGCCGATGTTGATTTGGCCGATGCGGCAAGCACCGAAGACAATTTGCCCAACGGTCTTGGTTTTTTAAGTAATTACCAGGAAAAACGAGACGCCCTCGCCGATATTATCGTATCAGCTTGGGCGGCCCGCCCCGTATTGGCAAGCGACTATATTGCACTTTTGCTTACGATCAATTCCACCACGAGCGGGATACAGATTTTAGCCAAACAGGACGCCCCCCCCACTGCCGCGGTATCGGTTACCTTGGAACGTGCCGACTACAATTTTTACAGTGTGGCCATCCTCGAATCTACACTGCCTGATCGTTTGGGACTTAGCGTCGCGGAGAAAACCACACTCGCCACTTACCTCACAGAATTGTGGTCGGAACGCGATCCGGAGGCAAGCGACTATACTGTTGAGGTCAATTCTGAGAGAACCGGTATTGTGATTACCCCCAAAACGACCGCACCCGGCCATCCGGATGATAATCAACCGGTTACTTTGTTGAGTGGCGATGTTGATTTGTCCGATTCGGCCAGCGTTACCGCCGCCGTCGCCGCCGCTTTGATCCTCGCCTACCAAGAAAGAGACATAATCGTCACTAGCGTCATATCAACTTGGGGGGACCGCGCCGTCGTGGTAAGCGACTATATTGTTGCGGTCAATTCCGCTGTTACTGGTGTGGTGATTACCGCTAAGGACGATGCACCCACCGCTATCAGCAACGTATCAAGAACTTTGACACACAGTGCCACAATTGATTTGACCGATACGACGACCGTCAAAGCGGCGCTGCCTGACCTTTTGGAACTCAGCAGCACGGGAAAAACGACAATCGCCGATATTATCGTATCAGCTTGGGCGGCCCGCCCCGCATTGGCAAGCGACTATACTGTTGCGGTCAACTCCGACA
>CAYQFO010000047.1:0-9406 GCA_964416815.1 uncultured Rhodobiaceae bacterium
GAAGCTTCCGAGGCATTCCGCCCCCCCCCGCGGGGGATGGCCTTGGAAAATCGTGATTTATTGCGCTGGCCAGTGGAGATGGCGCGCCCCCCCGGAGATGCCAAATGACCATCGGGGGACACATTAAACGGCAATCGGAGCGGGTGCCCCCCATCAAATTGGAAGCTGGCAAGTCTCCTCATATTCCGGTTCTGCTTTCCGAAGTGATTGAGGCTTTGTCGCCGCGCGATGGTGGCGTTTATGTTGACGCCACATTTGGGGCCGGTGGTTATAGCCGTGCCGTGCTTGAGGCGGCCGATTGCGCCGTCATTGCCATTGATTGTGACCCACAAGCGCAAGCTCATGCGGCGTCTCTATGCAGCGAATTTGGCGACCGCGTGCAGCTGCGGGTTGGGCGCTTTGGCGATATGGACGCTTATATCCGCGAGGCTGGATATGAATCAGTGGACGGCATTATGCTGGATTTGGGGGTCTCCTCCATGCAGCTGGACGAAGCTGTGCGTGGCTTTTCTTTCATGCAGGACGGGCCTTTGGATATGCGGATGAGCGGTAGTGGACAAAGTGCTGAAGATTTGTTGAATGAGTCCGGTGCCGATTTGCTGGCCAATATCATTGCCGTTTATGGCGAGGAGCGTCGGGCGAAGGCGATTGCGCGAGCGATTGAAAAACGTCGAGCGGAAATGCGGCTGACGCGCACTGGTGAATTGGTGGAGATTATATGCGCTGTTTTGGGGCAACCCCGCATTGGGCGCAAGCATCCGGCGACGCGCACTTTTCAAGCCTTGCGGATTTATTTGAATGACGAGCTGGGCGAGTTGATGGACGGCCTGTTGGCTGCCGAGCAATTGCTTGGTGCCAATGGTCGTTTGGTTGTGGTGACATTTCATTCGCTGGAAGACCGCATGGTGAAGCGGTTTATGGCCGCGCGCACTGGTCGTGCTGGTCGCCCTTCGCGACATAGGCCGGAGGTCGTAGAACAAGCACCGGCTTTCACCGCGCCGATGCGTAAACCAATGGTCGCTGGTGAAGCGGAATTGGATGCCAATCCGCGCGCTCGTTCGGCCAAGCTACGTGTGGTCGAACGCACGCAGGCACGCCCGCTGGATGGCGGTGACAATTTGTTGCCCGCGCGGGCGCCGCGCCTTGAAAGGCAAAGGAGGCGCGCATGATACGTCTTGTCAATACGCTGTGCTTTATCTGTCTGGTTGGGTTGATTGTTGCGCTCTATCACATTCGCTATAGCGCCGAAACCGAGGCGCGCGCCCTGCGCCGTATTGAAGCACGTATTATGGCTGCCAAAGACCGCCGTGATACATTGAATGCAGAATGGAGCAGCTTGAATGACCCACGCCGCCTTCAAGCCCTGAGCGAGCAACATCTCTCATTATATAATGTCGAGGCGCACCAAATTATTGATATGCGTCCCGATGCGCGACGTGCGATGCCGGTCTTAATGCGGGGGCGGGGTCAATGAGCCGGGTGCGTCTTCGTGTTGTTGCCACTGGCAATGACTGGGCACCTTTTCTGGGTGGGCAGTTGGGGCGTCGCCCCGGTGATTTGGCGCATGCGGCGGTTGAGCAGACGCGCCGTCGACTTAAGTCGGCTGTTATTGTCTTTATGCTGGTGTTTGTTGTTTTGGGTGGGCGGTTGGTGCATCTCACCATGGTGGGTGATGAGGCTGCAAGTCATCGCAGAGTGGCTGCGTATGGGCAAAATAAGCTGCGCCCGATTATCACCGACCGCAATGGTGTTGTGTTGGCGACACAGATTAATTTGACAACTTTGGGGGTCAAAGCCTCGGCGGTTGACAATGCTGCGGCGTTGGCGAAACGGCTGAAGCACATTGTGCCGAAAATGAATGTGCCGCGGGCGGTGCGTTTGATGCGCGGCAACAGCGCGTATGCCGTGTTGGCCAGAGGTCTCACACCGGCGCAGCGTCTGGCGGTTTTGCAACTTGGCAATCCGGCCTTGAGCTTGCCGCGTGAACCGCATCGTGTTTATCCGACCGGCGAGGTGGCGGCGCATATTACCGGTTTCAGCAGTTCGGATATGCGTGGTCTTGCCGGTCTTGAATTGATGCTCGACAAACACGCTGAGCGGGAAGGCGAATGGCCGCAATTTTTTGAGACGAGTGTTGATATTCGTGTTCAGCATGTGGTGCGCGATGCCTTGCTGCGCGGCATGATAAAATTCAAAGCCCGTGGGGCTGGCGCGGTTATGATGGATGTCCATAATGGCGAGATATTGGCGTTGGTGTCCCTGCCTGATTTTGATGCCAACCGGCCTTCCGATGCGCCGCAGGAAACCCATTTCAACAAAGTTTCGCTTGGTGTATTTGAATTGGGGTCGGTGTTCAAAGTGTTTACGGCGGCCATGGTTATGGAAGTGGGCGCGGTTGCCTCCGGCGCGGTTTTTCAAACCGAAGAGCCGTTGAAATTCGGTCGCTATATGATTAGCGATGACCATGGTCAAAATCGGCCTTTGACGATTGATGAAATTGTGACCTACTCCTCTAATGTGGGGACGGCGCGACTGGCTTTATCCATATCGGACGAGGCGCATTTTTCTTTTTTGAAAAAACTCGGCATGACCGAACGTGTGTCTTTCGACTTGCCGGAAACCGGCGCACCGCTTTTGCCGCGTCGGTGGAAAGCTGTTGAACGCGCGACGGCTTCGTATGGTCATGGTATTTCCGTGTCGCTGTTACATTCAGTGGCGGCGGGTGCGGCGATGGTCAATGGGGGCGTTTTGTATACGCCGTCTTTGCGAAAAATATCTCTGCCGACGGGTGAGCAGGTCATTTCTGCCGAAACCAGCCATGCCATGCGCCGTATTATGCGCAATGTGGTGGTGAACGGCACTGGCCGCAATGCCGAAGTTGCCGGTTATGGTGTGATGGGTAAAACCGGTACGGCCGATAAACCGATTGCTGGTGGTTATTCGCAAACCAAGCTTGTCACTTCTTTTCTGGGTGCGTTTCCTGCCGATGCGCCGCGGTTTGCCATTCATGTCATGTTTGATGAACCGCAAGGCATAGCGGCGACGCATGGGTTTGCCAAAGCCGGGTGGAATGCGGCACCGATAGCGGCGGCCATAATTCGTCGTGCCGCACCCTTGCTTGATGTGTTTCCGATGAATGACGGCAGTGTTCTGGCCGCCGGCCCATCTGATAAAATGGCTGGTGATGGTTCGGCACGCGAGGTGCGTCATGCGCCTTGATATGCTGGCTCCGCAAATGCGTTTTCCACTGCCCAGTGCGGCCACTTTAATCAGTGGTTTGACGGCAGACAGCCGCGATGTGCAACCGGGTTATCTTTTTGCGGCTTTGTCGGGGGGACGGCTGGACGGTCAACAATTTGTTGACCAAGCACTGGCGCGCGGGGCTTCTGCGATTCTTTCTGCCAATAATATGCGGCTGGATGTGCCGGTTGTTACCAGTGCCAATCCGCGCCTTGCTTTGGCCGAAATGGCCGGACGCTTTTTTGAACACCAGCCCGATATGGTGGTGTGTGTCACCGGCACCAATGGTAAAACGTCGGTGGCTGGTTATGTGCGGCAATTATGGCGGGCGCTCGGCCATGCGTCTGCAGGTCTTGGCACACTTGGTGTTGAGGCACTTGGCATTGCGTGGCCATTAGCCCATACAACGCCGGATCCGGTTACACTGCATGCGACCTTGCGCGATTTGGCGGGGCATGGCGTCACTCATTTGGTGCTGGAGGCTTCCAGTCATGGTTTGGCGCAATATCGGCTGGACGGCGTGCGCGTGGCGGTGGCCGGATTTACCAATCTGACACGCGACCACCTTGATTATCACGCCGAGGAAGCCGACTATCTGGCGGCCAAGCAACGTCTGTTCACCGAAGTTTTGACCGATGACGGTGTGGCGGTGATTTCGATTGCCGATGCGGCGGGTAAAAAAATTGATGAAGCCACGCGCATCACAGGTCGTCGCATTTTGACGACTGGCACGGCTGAGGCGGATATATACATCACGGCCAAAGCCGCCACCGCGCAAGGTCAGATGCTGAGCCTTGCTTATCAGGGTAAGACGTTTCAATTTGAGGTGCCGCTCATCGGTGCCTTTCAAACACAAAATCTTGAGATTGCACTGGGTATGGTATTGGCAACAGGCGCAGATATAGATGCGTTGTGCGCCGCCCTCAGCACTTTGCGCGGTGTACGCGGGCGTATGCAATATATTGGCCGGACGGCCACTGGCGCGCATGTTTATATTGATTATGCCCATACGCCGGATGCGCTCACCCAAGCCCTTGACGCTCTACGTCATCATCGGCTTGGGGGTGCGCTGCATGTGGTTTTTGGGTGCGGCGGTGATAGAGATGTCGGTAAGCGCGCACAAATGGGAAGCATTGCGGCAACACATGCCGAGCATATTTATGTCACTGACGACAATCCACGCAGTGAAGACGCCGCCGTCATTCGTGCCGAAATCATGACGGCCTGCCCACAGGCGCACAATATCGCCGAGCGTGGTGAAGCAATGGCGGTGGCCATAAACGCCGCTCAAAAAGACGATATCGTGCTGGTCGCCGGTAAAGGCCATGAGCAGGGGCAAATTGTCGGTGCGACGGTATTACCGTTTGATGATGCCGCCATCGCCGGTCAATTGATAATTGATGCAGGAGGTGAGGCATGAGCCAATCTCCTGTTTTATGGACGGCGCACGAGCTGGCGGCACTGTTTGGCGGCGCAGTATCGGGGCAATGGGAAGCGCACGGCGTATCGATTGACAGCCGTAGTCTACAGGCCGGTGACTTGTTTGTGGCACTGTCGGGTGACACGCATGACGGGCATGATTATGTGGCTGCCGCCTTTGAAGCCGGGGCTGTGGCGGCTTTGGTGCGCGATGATTATGACCGGTCGGAAGATAAAGAGAAGCCATTGGTGCGTGTGCCGGATGTTTTGGCGGCACTGGAAACCATGGCGCGGGCGGCGCGGGCGCGGAGCAAAGCGTATATTATTGCGGTTACCGGCAGTGTCGGCAAAACCGGCACGAAGGAAATCTTGGCCGCCGCGCTGGCCAAATCCGGTCCGACACATGCGGCGGTTAAATCTTTTAACAATCACATTGGTGTGCCGCTCACACTGGCGCGGCTACCGCAATCGGCGGATTATGGGATTTTTGAAATTGGTATGAATCATGCCGGTGAGATTGCGGCACTTGTTAATATGGTACGTCCGCATTGCGCGATTGTCACCACAATCGGCGTGGCGCATATTGAAAATTTCCCCGATATGGAAGCCTTGGCGGCAGCCAAGGCGGAGGTTTTCGGCGGCTTGGAAAAGGGGGGCACGGCGATTATTCCGATTGACGCGCCGCACGCCGATATTTTGTGCAAAGCAGCCAAACAGGCCAAGGCACAATCAGTTCGTTTTTCTACCGAAAATCAAAAGATTGAAACATTTGTCGGCAATATGCGTCTGCATGACGCCTGTAGTTGTGTGGTGGCCACTATAATGGGGCATGCGGTGACTTATAAATTGGGTCTGCCGGGTCACCATCATGTGAGTAATTCTCTTGCGGCTCTTTCGGCTGTTGTGGCGGCCGGGGGGGATTTGGCGATGGCGGCATTGTCGCTTGCCGACCGGCATGATTTGGACGGGCGCGGGCGGCGGCATCATTTGCGGGCTTCCGACGGGGCGTATTTGCTGATTGATGAAAGCTATAACGCCAATCCAACCTCCATGCAGGCGGCGGTGACGGCACTTGGTTTGATACCGCGTGCCAGACAGGGGCGACGCATCGCTGTATTGGGCGATATGGCCGAATTGGGCGCGACTGGTCGCCAATGGCACGAAAGCCTTGCCGCCGATATTGAAGCGGCTGACATTGATTTGGTGCTGACATGTGGTCGGCTGATGAAACATTTGCAGGCGCAGATTCCGCCAGAGCGTTCCGGCCCGCACAGCACAACAACAAAAGCTTTATTGGATGTTCTGCTGGCCGATATTCATGCTGGTGATGTGGTCATGGTTAAAGGGTCAAATGCGACTGGCATGGTGGATATTGTCAACGCTCTGCTGGCCGCCCATGCCGACACGTCATCGACAGAAAATACATCAAAAAAAAGGGAGTCGCGCCATGCTGTATGAATTGATGATGGGCCTGAAAGACGTATTGCCGGGAGCCAATTTGTTCTCCTATATCACTTTCCGTGCCGGTGGGGCGCTCATCACTGCGCTGGTGATAAGTTTTTTAATGGGTCCGTGGGTGATTAAAAATCTTCGTGTCCGTCAGGGGAAGGGGCAACCGATACGCGAGGATGGCCCGCCATCACATCTGATAACCAAAACCGGCACACCAACCATGGGCGGCCTGCTCATCTTGTTGGCCTCGCTAGGGGGCAGCATGTTGTGGGGCAATTTGTCAAACGGCTATTTGTGGGTGGTGATGCTGGCGACGCTGGGTTTCGGCATTATCGGTTTTGCCGATGACTTGCTGAAACTGCGTGGCGGTTCGAGTGCCGGTGTGCCGGGTCGCATTAAAATTATTCTGGAATCAATGATTGCGATAATTGCTGTTTTGGTTATTTCCACCATGTTGCCACCATTACTGGCCACCAGCTACGCGCTGCCGTTTTTGAAAGATGTGTTATTGCCTTTCGGTCTGCCGCTTTTTTTGCTGGCCAGCATTATTGTGATTGTCGGCTCTGCCAATGCGGTCAATCTGACCGATGGGCTGGACGGTCTGGCGATTGTGCCGAGTATGATAGCTGCGGCCAGTTTCGGCATTATCTCATATCTTGTTGGGAATGCGGTTTTCACCGATTATCTGCAGGTGCATTATGTGCCGGGGACGGGCGAATTGGCGGTCTTTTGCGCCGCGTTGATTGGCGCAGGTCTGGGCTTTCTCTGGTATAATGCGCCCCCTGCCGCCGTGTTTATGGGTGATACGGGGTCGCTGGCACTTGGTGGGGCGCTTGGCACAATTGCGATTGCCACCAAGCATGAAATTGTATTGGCGATTATCGGCGGCTTGTTTGTGTTGGAGGCCGTGTCGGTGATTGTGCAAGTTGCTTCCTTCAAGCTCACCGGCAAGCGCGTTTTTGCCATGGCACCCCTCCACCACCATTTTGAACAACGCGGTTGGCCGGAGGCCACAATCGTCATCCGTTTTTGGATAATTTCTGTCGTGCTGGCGCTGATTGGGCTGGCGACGCTGAAGCTCAGATAGGAAAGGAGCAAGATGATTCCACTGCCCAAATTTGACGGTGAAACGGCGGTCTTCGGATTGGGTCGCTCGGGGTTGGCGTGTGTTGAGGCGTTGCTGGCGGCGGGCAATCGCGTTGTGGCGTGGGATGATGATGAAGCCCCGCGCACCGAGGCGATGCGTCTTGGGGCTGAAATTCGCGATTTGGCGGTTGATTTTGGGTCGCCCCGCAGACTGATTGCCGCCCCCGGTGTGCCATTAACCCGGCCGAAACCCCATGCGGTTATTAAAGCCGCGCACGCTGTTGAGTGTGCCATTGGTGGGGATATGGATTTACTGGCGGCGGCGTGTGCGACGCATAAGCTGCGGCCACGCCTTGTCGGCATTACCGGCACAAATGGTAAATCCACCACGACGGCACTTATTCATCATATGTTGCAATCCGCCGGTTTGGATGTGCAAATGGGCGGCAATATCGGTAAGCCGGTGATGCAGTTGGATTGGCCGAAACGCGACGATAGCGTTTATGTGTTGGAACTTTCTTCTTACCAGCTTGATTTGAACATAAATTTTGCCGCCGATATTGGCGTGCTGACCAATATCACGCCCGACCATATTGAACGCCATGGTGATATGGCCGGTTATGTGGCGGCCAAGGAAAAATTATTTGCGACCACACCCAGCCCACTGGCTGTCATCGCCTGCGATGATGCCGAAAGCGAAGCCATAGCGGTGCGCCACGCGGCGCGCGGTGGGCAAGTGGTGCAGGTCAGGGCGCAGGATGCGCCACCCTCCAATTGGCCAGCGCTTCGCGGCACCCATAATGCACAAAACGCCGCCCTTGCCCGCGCTGTCGGCCACGCTTTGGGCGTGTCGGACAAACAAATCAACGCGTCATTTGCCGATTTTACCGGATTGGCGCATCGCTTACAGCCAGTGATGCAGCATGGCGCATTGGTGTTTGTTAATGATAGCAAAGCCACCAACGTTGAAGCCACGCGCCATGCGCTGGCTGCTTATGACAATATCTATTGGATTGCCGGTGGTCGCCCTAAGCTCAATGGGGACGATGGGCTGACTGGCCTCAAACCTTATTATGAAACGGTGCGGGCGGCTTATTTGATTGGTGAAGCGGCACCAGAATTTGCGGCGGCTCTGTCGCCGCATATGCCCTGCACCATCAGCAAGACATTGGCGCGCGCTGTGCATGACGCGGCCGAACAGGCCGATGCCGATATGTGTGATGATGTGATTGAGGGGGCAACCATTTTGCTGTCTCCGGCGTGTGCGTCTTTTGACCAGTTTGCCGATTTTGAAATGCGTGGTGACGCTTTTGTTGCCGCCGTCACCGATTGGCAAAAGAAGCATGGCAGTCATAGCGGTGAGGCGGTGGTGCAATGAGCCGGATGTTCGCCCGCACGGATAAGAGTTTTGTGTCGCGCTGGTGGTGGACGATTGACCATGGCATGGTCGGCGGTGTGCTGCTGTTGATTACGCTGGGCTTTTTGATGGCTTTGGCGGCCTCGCCTGCCGTTGCGCAGCATATCGGCAAGCCGATTTATTTCTTTGCTTACAAGCAATTACTGTTTTTGGCACTGGCGTTGAGTGTGTTCGTGGTTGTTTCCATGCTTGAGGCCAAACAGATACAACGCCTTGCCTATCTTCTTTTTGCTCTGTCGCTACTGGCGGTTATAGCAACGCTTTTTGTGGGCGTGACGGTTAAGGGTGCGGCGCGCTGGTTGTTGATTGGCGATGTTTCCTTACAGCCGTCGGAATTGTTGAAACCGGGCTTTGTGGTGGTTTGCGCCACACTGATGGCGCGACATCGCGCCCGATTTGATGGTAATGGTATCCGCCTATCTTTCGTTCTGCTGATAATTGCCGCCGTGCCGCTCACCATGCAGCCGGATATCGGCCAGATGACATTGCTTTGTCTGGTTTGGTGTTGTTTGTATTTTCTGGCCAACGGCTCCATGCGTCGGCTGATTTTGTTGGCGATGATTGGGGTGTTGGCCGGCGGTGTTCTTTACACCACCAAATCGCATGTGGCCAGTCGGGTTGACCGCTTTTTGGATCCTTCAACCGGCGATACTTTTCAGGTTGACCGCGCCATGGATGCCATTCGCGCCGGTGGTTTTGCTGGTGTTGGCCCGGGCGACGGGCGGGTCAAATCACTTTTGCCGGATGCCCATTCTGATTTCATCTTTGCCGTTGCTGCCGAGGAATATGGCG
>CAYQFO010000048.1:0-9355 GCA_964416815.1 uncultured Rhodobiaceae bacterium
GGTCAAGCGATTGCACTGGCTCATCAAGCAATAAAAATTGCGCCGAGCTGACCAGCAGACGCGCCAACATGACCCGTGCGCGCTCACCGCCCGACAATTGTGTCACCGGACGGTTGGCAAAATGCGCCACACTACATTTTTGTAAGGCCGCCAAAATGCGTAATTGTCTTTTGTGAGGCGACATAACCCCTTCCGGCATCAGCCCCAAGGCCACCACATCGCGCACCATAAGCGGCCAAGCACTGGTTGGAAATTGCGGCAGATAGGCCAAATGCCGCGCCCGCACACGCCGACCAGCATAGGCTGCCCCGTCAAATGTTACGCGACCCGCACTTGGTGTCAGCAGACCGGCCATCAATTTCAGCAAAGTGGTTTTACCGGCACCGTTCGGCCCGGCCAATACGGTCAATTTGCCCGGCGTAAAGGTGAGGCTCACATCGTTCACCAATGTGTGACCACGCAGATGATAGCTTACATTTTCAAGCACCAAACGTTCAGCTGCCATAGTGAATCCATGCCGTTTCATCAAATATGCGTGGCCGAATATCACCATACAATATCTCCATGGCGATTTGCGCACTGTCAAGTAGACGCGGGCCGGGGCGGTTGAAATAATGATTGCCATTGACCAGATAAACCGCGCCCTCACGCACGGCACGCAGGCCCTGCCAACCCGTTTCGTTTTCAATTTTGGCCAGTTCGATACGGGCGCGGGCAATATCAAATCCGCATGGACCAACAATAACCACATCGGGGTCGGCAGCAGCAATATCGTCCCACGTCACGACCGACGAATATTCGCCGTCGCGACCCAACACCACCTCACCACCGGCGACCCGCATGACCTCCGGCATCCAATTACCCGCTCCCATAAGCGGGGTTGTCCATTCCATAAAAAATACGGTTTTACGCGGCACAGAAGCGGTGAAGGCCGTGGCAGCAGCCAAATCGGCAAAGCCTTGTTGCAAATCAGCAATCAGTTGAGCTCCCTTTGTTTCAACCCGTAGGGCTTTGGCGACATTGGCAATATCAGTCCAGACATCGGCCAGCGTCATCGGCTTCAGCACGACCATCTGCACATTATTTTGTAGAGGGTCGACCCAATCGCGTAAGGCTTGCGCCACTTCCGACAAGCTGACCGCACACAACTCACATTGCGATTGAGTAATGACAAAATCAGGAGCCAATGTCTGTATGCACGCGGCATCCAGCCGGTAGACCGACACACCCTGTTCGACCAGCATCCGCACATTTTGATCAATCGTGCCGGCATCGGTCAGCGAATTTATTTTTGGTGAGGTTAGCACCGGCAAATGCTCAAGCCCGACCGGCCAGTCGCATTCATGCGACCGGCCGACGAGCGTGTCGACCATACCCAGTGCCGCGACAATTTCCGTCGCACTGGGAAGAAGAGAAACAATGCGCATCGCTTCTGTCATGGCATAAAACAGACCAAAGTGCTAGAAGCGCATCGCCACGCCAACATAACCCGCCCGACCGGGTGTGGCATAATTCTTGACGGTTTCGTAAGTCTCATCCGTGGTGTTTTCAATACGCGCGTAAATTTCGGTTGCATCGGTCAATTTGTAACGCCCGCGCATATTTATGAGCGTGTAATCATCAAGTTCCACCGCCCCTATATCAAGCACGCCGCGCACACGCCGCATCCCCAATGCAAGACTGAACCGCGCACTGGCTTGATAAGCAAATGACAGTACTGCCTGAACACGTGGCACACGCACGGCACGCTCACGATTTTCTCCAGTGACTTCATCGGCATCGGTATAAGCACCCGACAGATTAACCAACAGGCCGTCAGCCAAATTGCCGCCAATCTACACTTCAACACCTTCACTTTCTCTTGTGCCTTTTACTTGACGATATTCACCAGTATAAGAACCGGGCGGAACTGACACCCAATCAATTAGATTTTCAATCTCCACTTGAAATAGGGTGGTCGTGAAGCGACCGGACTGCCCAAACGCAAAGTCAAAACCAACCTCCGCGCTGTCGGCAGTCTCCGGTTGCAAATCCTTATTGCCATATGTCGTATCAAAAAGCTGGGACAATGTCGGTGCCTTAAATCCGGTGCCATAAGCCGTGCGCAAGGTGAGGGCGTCGATCGCATTATAGGCAAGCGTCAAACGTTGCGTATCATGGTTTCCAAAAAGCTCGTGGTCATCTCTGCGTCCGGCAAGCGTCATTGTCACCGCTTCTCCCAATGGCACTTGCAACAGCACATAGGCCGCCGCCATATCGGCCTCATGCGTGGTGGTTTCCTCGGTGATGGATTCGGCGCCCACCATCAAATGAGTGCTTTGCGCCAGATTAAAAATGCCACGATAGGCAATTTTATCGCGGGTCGCCTTTTGCGGCGTGGCGGCGACAAAATTATCTACTTGCTCGGTTTCGCTGTCATATCCGGTCGCATCAAATATATGCTTGACGAAATCATGCTGCACGACCAGCCCCACGCGCCCGGCCTGACGGGTAAAATTTTGACCCTTACCTTCCACATCAGAACCAAACTTGTCATAATCAGCTTCGCCAGTGGCATGGCGGGCGGCCAGTTCCAGTGTTACCGCATTGCTGAGTTTAATATCGGAGCGGCCGTTAAAACGACTATTTTCATAGCCGTCATCTTCTGTGCCACCCGCTTTCTCAGAGATAGCGGAAATGCCATCGGTTTTCGTCACTCCCAGCGAGACGCCATAGGCGAATACGCCCGCTTCGCCGCGACTTGTCAGCACCAATGCGCCGGTGTTGAACGCACCGCCTTCCAGCCGTGCCGTATGTTGCGCTGGCCCGCCAATCTTGGTGGCTTGCGAAATCACACCGGCAATCGTGCTGCTGCCATACAACACGCCCTGCGCACCGCGAAAAATCTCCACCCGCTCAACATTATCGGCAGTCACATCGTTCCACAGAACTTGGTCGTAAAAGGGGTCAAACAGCGAAATGCCGTCCACTTCCAACGAGGTATATCTGCCCGGCAGCCCGCGCAAAAACACATTGGACAATGTACCCGCCCCGCCGTTTTGCACCACATTGATGCCCTTCAGTTTCAGCGCATCTTGCAGATAGATGATTTGCTGTTGGCGCAATTCTTCTGCGTCAATCAGCTCCACCGCCGCGCCGATTTGCGTCACTGGCGTGGGGATGCCGGTTGCCGAAACGACAATTTCGTCAATATTCTCTTCGGTTTTTTCTACGGCCAGAGCTGGCGAAAAGTCAAATACCACCAGTATCGGCACGACCAATAAAATTATTTTTTTCATGTCTTGCTCCATATGAAAGACGACCGCTTGCGAAAGCGATTTCGAGGTTTTACGTGTCGTCTGTCACGGAGTTTCCGCCTCGCACCGTCAACCCGCCGGTACGAAAAAACGACCATTTCAGGCAGGTTTCCTGACTCGCGGGTCTTGGCTACCGGTCGCCTTCCCTGCTTTGGCAAGTGGCTTGATGACCGGTGGCTCGTCGCTCACAGTTGCGGGAACAGTCGCAGATTTTAACTGCATTCCCTTTTACCTTCATTACGAAGCACCTGAAATTATCCAGTTGAAGCTACAAGGCATTTTTCCCAAAATCAACCCTGCTCGGCGACCAATATCTTATAACGCAAAAGATAAATCAGCATTGGCACACCGAGAAAGGCGGTTACCACGCCGAGTTTCAATTCGGTTTGGGTGGGTAGCACGCGCACCAGCGTGTCGGCCCAGAGCAGCACCAGCGCACCCATCAGGCCGGAGGGCAACAGGCTACGCGACGGCAAATGGCCGCACCACGGGCGGATGAGATGCGGTGCCAACAGCCCGACAAAGCCGATAACGCCGGTGACAGCGACGACGCTACCGACGGCCAGTGCCATGCCCAGCGCGATAATCAGGCGCACGCGCGCCATATGCACGCCGAGGCTTGCGGCGACTTCCTCGCCCAGCGACAGCGCGTCAAGGGCGCGCCCGGCGACCAGCATCAACGCGCACCCCAGCACGAAGCCGGGCGCGGCCAGCGCAACATGCAACCAACTACGATTTTCCACCGCCCCCAACAACCAAAAAGCAATCTCCAAGGCGGCAAACACGTTCGGCGACAAATTAAGTGCCAGCGAGATACCGGCGCCGGCCAGTGCGCTGACGGCCAGTCCGGCCAATATCAATCGTAGAGAAGAGACGCCTTGTCCGGCAAAGCCGATAAGCAAGATGACCGAAACAAGTGCTGCGCCTGCTGCCGCCAACGGCACGGCGTAGGACAATGTGCCGACCAGCCCCAGATAAATCATCACCACCGCGCCCAAGGCGGCCGCATTGGCGGCGCCCAACAGCCCCGGCTCAGCCAGAGGATTGCGCATCAGCCCCTGCACCGCCGCACCAGCCAAGCCCAAAGCAAAGCCGTTTATCAACGCCAGCGCGATGCGCGGGGCGCGTATGCCGCCAAAAATAGTGTCCGCCAAAGCCGACGCATTGCCTTCCAAAAAGGCTGAAAAATCGCCCACGGACAATGCCACACTGCCACTCATAAAAGAAACCGGCAGGCTCACGGCAATCAACGCCAGCAATAGAAGCGAGAACAATCCATTACGTCCGATAGCAAATTCTCCGATGTTAAAGATGCCAAACATGGCGCAAACTAGACTGGACAAGTGCGGTGCGCAATGGCAAGCAAACACCATGCGCTTTTTGCTGATATTATTGTCGCTTTTATGCGCCGTTGAAACCCGCGCGGCGGATGCGGCTCAATCGCACATGGTCAAAGTCGTCAGCCTCAATATGTGCGCCGACCCTTATTTGATGGGTTTTGCTGCGCGTGACCAAATTATCGCGCTGACGCCGCAATCGCGTAATGCCAATTTATCGCCCTTTAGCGCACAGGCCAAAAGCTTTCCGGTCAGCACTGGTCAGATTGAGGATATTTTACGTCTGAAGCCTGATTTGGTGATTGGCAGCCCGTTTGGGCAAAGCCTGAAACATCGCATATTGGAGGCACAAGGCATTCGCGTTTTGACCATTCAGGCGCGTAATGACTATAACGGCGCACGCGCGGAAATCATCAAAATCGGTAAGGCCATTGGGCGCAAAGCGCAAGCGCGTGCCTATTTGCGTAAACTTGATGCCGCCCTTGAACGGGTGCGTAGACCCTCGCAAGGCATTTCGATATTGCCCTTGGAACGGCGTGGTCTCACCATTGGCGAGGCACATATTTTGGGAGAGATTGTCAAATTGAGCGGTGCGCGGCTGGCGCATGAACGCCGAGACCATCATAGCCCGATAGGATTGGAAACAGCGATTGCGGGTAACGCCGATTTTATATTGACCACAGATAATACCGCCATGTCACACGATAGAGGCACCGAGTTTTTATCGCATCCGGCACTGGTGGCGCATTTTGGAGCAAACCGACGCCTGAAGCTGAATGGTCATTTGGTGACCTGCGCCGGGGCCACCACCCCCTTGGCCGTGCGGGCGCTTATTGCGCAATTACCGCCAAATTTGAAATAGAGGCGATTTGCCCAGCGCATCCAGTGATGCGGACACAAATCCGGACACCCAATATAGTCCATATACAGGCAATGGTACGGATGCGTTTTCAATCATGACTTGCTTAAGACCTGCAGGCACTTGCGTTCCCCGCCCAATCACACGTGCGCGCACATGCCGGTCGTTGAGCGATTCACTCAGCCATGGTGAAATATACTCAACTTCCAGTTCATACGTTTTGCCCTTATACGTGGTTATCAGACGACTGCCTTGTTGCAAGACGATGGCATTTTGGGGCGCAACAGCCAAATCAATACGCCGTGAGCCTTGCGGTGCGCGTTTGAGACCGTCGGGGACAGCCAATTGCGCCGGTACGGTGACACTGGTCTCAACCGGAATAAAAAACCCGCCCCCCAAAAGAGCGATGGTGACAAAACTCAGCAGCCAAAATTTTCTTTTACCACGAGCAGCAAGACGCCCATGCACACCCGTGTCAAGCGCGTCTAAAGTATAGGCTGCCGCCTCGGCCAACTGATTGAGCATAACCCGCGCCGGTTGCGACCAGCCGGTATCGCGCAGCAGTAAAATGCCGCCGCGCAATTTGGCGTCCATGCCATGCATGGGCACGTAAAGTCCTGATTTTGGGATATTCACCGGCCAATTTTTAAGTCTGCGCTCGCCAATCAGGCTGGGGCTGATTTGCGTGTTGGTCCATTTTGATTTACTGAGCCATTTGGCGACGCCCCGGCCCCATTTCAAAACCGGCTTGGTTCCTCTGGATTTTGCGACGCCGGAAATTGTCACATCATAAATGCGACCGCGCCTGCTACACGTCCAAAACAAAGCGCAGTCATAAGGCGCAAAACGATTCAGCCGGTTGACAATCAAGCGCGCCAAATGTTGATGCCTTGGCACGCGGCGAAATTCATGCTCCAGCAGAAACAAGCCTGCCAAGGCGCGCATACCGACGCTGTCTTGGCGGTCGGCTTTTTCATAAGCAGCATCAGCAGCAGCTTCGGCGACCGCATCAACATCCAGATTATGTGCGCTACGTTCCATGTCTATTTTTGTTGCCATAACGTCATTTTCACAAATATCATTTACTATGGAAAAAATTATAAATTACAAATTGCAAATTGCAAATTACTGTAGACTGTAATTGGATTCGGTTGCATTGCTTGCCAAGAGAATTTTGTTTGTGTGTAAATTTATTGTTGCGAAGCGGAGTTTGAAATGAGTCATCAAAACGAAGAAATGCCGCCTATGGTGGAGATTGCCGACGCGATTAACGCCATTTTGGATGCCGATTCGATTGATATTGAGACGCATGAAAGAACGATGGCAGAAAAAGGCGACGTGCGCGAATTCGACGAAACAATCATTCCCATATCCGAATCAGTCGCCACCAATTTGGATGATATGTCGGAAACTTCTGCGCAGATAGATGCACAATTCTCGGCGACGGGTACGAAATCTGTGGAAGAACTTGATGCAGCCATTGTTGCCGCACTGGATAAAACGCCACCAGCTTCGTCTGCTGCGTTTGATTTGCCGGGTCAGGAGAACATAACGCCGTTACCGCAACGTCGTCGTCACACGCGCGAAGTGCGCGCCGATAGCGACCTCGCCAATCTGGCACTGCGGATGCGCAACACGCTGGCCGAATTACATGGCACCTCCGACGAGGGCGAGGCGGGCACAAAAAATCTGCTGGAGAAAATGGAGCAGACGCACCAAGACATTATTCTGGAAATGCGCAGCGAGGCCGGAAAATTTAGTGAAGCTGCCGCCACGCGCAAACAGCAAATTTTGAATGAAGTGGAGCAACTTGACCAGCACGGCCAACAGACGCGCGACGCATTGGAGATGCTGGTGGTGCGTTTTGAAGCCTCATTACAAGAATTGCACGGGCGTTATTTCGGTGCTGTTGAGCACGACCACCGGTCTCTGGAACGCTATCGTGGATTTCTGGAACATCTGCTGCACGAGTACAAGACCTAGCTTGCGTGCCGATTTTTCCTATGCCAATCTCTTTGAGCAAAGGGAGAAAAGGCATGAACGCCAAACCACATCCGAAAAAATCCGTTGCCGTGCTGGGCAAAAAAATGGCCTATGTAGAGCTTGGCGACCCAACCGGTCGCCCGATTGTGTTTCAGCACGGCAACCCAACCTCTTCTTATTTATGGCGCAATATTATGCCGCATGTGGCAGCTTTAGGCCGCTGCATTGCGATTGATTTGATTGGCATGGGCGACAGCGAAAAATTGCAAGATAGCGGCCCCGACCGATACACATTTGCCGAACACAGCCGCTATTTTGAAGCGGCATTGGAAGCACTGGGTATTACCGACAATATCATATTTGTTATTCACGATTGGGGGTCGGCACTGGGCTTTCACTATGCGGCGCGCCATGCCGATAATGTTGCGGGCATTTGTTATATGGAGGCGATTGTGCAACCGATACCCTCTTGGGATGATTGGCCGGAAGGCGCGCGTGATATTTTTCAGGCTTTCCGCTCACCGGCGGGCGAGGAAGTTGTATTAGAGAAAAATTTCTTTGTGGAGGGTGTTCTGCCCACTGCCATCATGCGCGATTTGAGCGATGAAGAAATGGCCGTCTATCGTGCGCCTTTTTTGAATGCAGGCGAGGCGCGCCGCCCGACATTAACATGGCCACGGCAAACTCCTCTGGGTGGGGAACCGGCTGATGTGGTCGCCATTGCTGAAAATTACGCCGCCTTTATGGCTGCTTCGCCGATGCCGAAATTATTTATCAATGCCGACCCCGGCTCGATTTTGGTCGGCCCGATGCGCGATTTTTGTCGCACATGGCCGAACCAAACCGAAGTCACGGCAAAGGGTACGCATTTTCTGCAAGAGGATTCGCCCGACGAGATTGGCCAAGCCATCAAGCAGTGGATTGCAGATAAAAATATATAGCCGGTCATGATGCGCGGGAAACGATTTTGGTAGACTGGGAGGACGCACAATTGATGGCGGCCATTGCCAAAGGCAACCAAGAGGCGGCCGCCACTTTCATCCGTCGTCATTCCGGCTATGTGTTGAAAATCTGCATGATGCGGCTAAAAAATCAAGCCGAGGCTGAAGAGGCGGTGCAGGATGTATTTCTCTCAATATGGAAAAATGCCGATAAATGGCAGCCGGGCAATGCGAAAGTCACCACCTGGCTTTACCGCATTGCTGCCAATCGCTGTATTGATTTATTGCGCCGCAGACGTCCGAGCAAAACGCTGGACGACATTGCCGAGCCGATTGACGAAGCCGACAATAGCGAGCAAATACAACAATTGGCTGACCGTAAGCGCCTTATCGGCAGTGCCATGCGCGCATTGAATGCCGCGCAATGCCGCGCCATTGAGCTGGTTTATTATCAAGGGATGAACCAGCGCGAAGCGGCGGAAACAATGGGTTTGAAGCTGGCGGCATTGGAATCGGTGCTACGGCGTGCGCGTCAACAATTACATAATGAGTTAGAGAAACAGAAAACCCACCTTACGCTCGTAGAATAATTGCCTTACCGCTTATGGTAGCAAGCCAGAAAACTGCCCAGCGCACAGGCATAGAAAAGCCCTTTATTCAATTACAGGACGCGCGATAATTCTTCGATACCATCCCTTGCGCACGATAAGCCCTAGCCTATCGCCCCACATTGAACGCGGCAGGTCAAAGCTATAAAAAGAGAACCCCTTATCAGCTGTATAGGAACCCTCATAGACCTTTCTCTCCCCATCAAACAAAGACCAAGAATAGGCGGTAATTGCAGACACAGGCAAAGAGATTTTATTGATAAGCTGTCTATCGAAACCAATATCGACAGATTGAGTTATGCTATAACCAGGCCTAGATACTTTCCAAGTG
>CAYQFO010000049.1:0-9348 GCA_964416815.1 uncultured Rhodobiaceae bacterium
CAGCATAATCACCACCGGGTCGGTGCGTGGAAAATGCTCGCTGCCACAAGCCGCACAAAGCCGCTTATAGCCCCCCTCAGCCAAGACACAAGGCTGACCGCACATGGCGCAAAAGCCATGCCGTAAATGCCAGTCCAGCATGGCCTTAGCTTGTGCCAAAATGGCCAACTCGGTTACTGGCATGTCACCGGCGGCGGCCAATGTGCGCAAATCTTCAAACTGTCCCATGCCCTTAAACGGACCCATATCTTCCGGATTGCTCATCGTGCTTATATCAACGGCAAATAACGGTTTACCGCGCCGGTTCAAACCAAGAAAGACAACCAGCGTTTCCGGCGTCAGCACCTCATCGAAAGCCGCGCGTGGCAACCAGCCGACATCGCGCCCTGCGCCTGCCTCCGCTTCCGGTAGCACCAGTGGACATAACTGCCAAAGCGGGACAAACAGCGCATTTTCGGCAGCCATTTGTGCCGCCAGCCAATCGGGCTGGGTGCGCAAATGTCCGGCGCGGTCAAGCGGATTATTGGCAAAACTTATCGGGCTTTCGGACAAAGGCATGGGTAGGGTCTCTTTTCTTCTCGCAAGAGGTTGCCATGCCATGTGCGCGGCTTCAAGGCTTTTCCCCAAAACCAATACGCGGGAGGCTATATCTGCCGCCGTGCATCTGCTATAGTGCGAAGTGGGAGATTGGCGGCAGACGCATGCCTCGCCAATCGGGTCAGGTCCGGAAGGAAGCAGCCCTAACGAGTCCGGTGCGGGTTGCCTGTCCAGTCTCCCACCCTGCTTTTGCCACCCGCATCAAATGGAGGAGCCGGTCGGTTCGCGCGCTTATGTCTGACGATAATCATCCTGATGGCAACAACAGTAAGCTTGGTGTTGAAATAACCGAAGACGCGCCCGGTTTCGATGCGCGCGCTTTGAACTATAAGACCCCCAATGTTGATACGCCGACCACGGCCTTGGCCGAGCATGGTGTGCATTGCGATGAAATTATGCAAGGGGCGCATGTCGATGTCATTGAAATGGACGCCGCCTCACGCACTGGCATTGATGATATTCGTGAGATTATCCAAAACGTGCGCTATATGCCTGCTGCGGCACGCTATAAAGTCTATATTATTGACGAAGTGCATATGCTCTCCAAAGGTGCGTTTAACGGATTGCTGAAAACGCTGGAAGAGCCACCGGCGCATGTGAAATTCATTTTTGCGACAACCGAAATACGCCAAGTTCCGGTGACGGTTTTATCGCGCTGCCAGCGTTTTGATTTGCGTCGCTTAACCCATGATGACACGATAACATTACTCAACAAGGTTTGCGCTGACGAGGGCATGAGCCTGCCCGATGATGCTTTGTCGCTGCTTGCCCGCGCTGGGGATGGTTCGGCGCGTGATGCGCTGTCATTGCTTGACCGCACACTCGTATATGCGGATATGGATGGCAGCGGCACAATGACCGCCGATACCATGCGGACGCTTTTGGGCATGGCCGACCGAGGCCGCATTTTCGATTTGTTTGACACGCTGATGGGCGGCAAGGTCGCCGATGCGCTGGCTGAATTTGACGCCCAATATGCACTGGGCGCCGACCCGGTGGTGATATTGGCCGATTTGGCCGAACTGATACACTGGCTGACGCGGTTGAAATTTGTTGCCACCGCGGCTGAGGACGTTACTTTTTCCGAAGAAATGCGAAAGCGTGGCCAACACGCGGCCGAGCGATTATCGGCGCGTATTCTCGCGCGGAGCTGGCAGACTTTGCTGGCCGGTCATGACGAGGCGCAACGCGCCACGAATACCAAAGCGGCGGCTGAAATGGTGCTTATCCGACTGGCGCATCTGGCCGACAGCCCGACACCAGAAGAATTGATTAAACAATGGGAAGTCGCACCAGCTTCGGAGGCGCCTTCCAATAACGCGGCTTCATCGACACAAGCCCCAAAGGGAGGTGCAACACAAATGTCCTCTTTTGCATCGGCGCAAGCGGCGCCACAAAATGCGCCGCAGGCTGAAACCGACCCGACACCCGTCTTACAGGATTTTGGGGCAATCATTGCGCTGGCCGACCAGCATCGCGATATTGCGCTGAAAAACGCACTCAAAACCGCCGTGCATTTGGTGCGCTTTGAGCCTGCTTATGGTGAACGCGCCGGTCGGCTGGAAATTCGTCTGGCGGAAGGTTATGACACATTGGCGCAGGAACTGACCCGTAAATTGCGCCAATGGACAGGGCAGAATTGGATGGTGTCGCTGTCACAAGAAGCCGGTGCGCCGACACCAGCTGAAACACGCCAATCGACGGATGACAAACGCCATCAGGCGGCGCTGGAAGACCCATTTGTGGCGGCGGCACTGGCTGGTTTTCCCGATGCCGAAATCGTTTCGATTCGTGACGCGAGCGAAAATTTTGATGATGACGCAGTTGAAGGCGAACAGGATGATTGATGGCCGGTTCGGAAATTGAAGAACTGGTGAAATATCTCGCCCGTCTACCCGGCTTGGGGCCGCGCTCGGCGCGCCGTGCCGTATTGCAATTACTACGCCGCCGCGAGGGCCTGTTGGAACCGCTCACCAATGCACTAACGTCGGCACGCGACACTGTCAAAACCTGCACACTATGCGGCAATATCGACAGTCATGACCCGTGTATGATTTGTGCCGATGTGCGCCGTGACCCGTCGCTGATATGCGTGGTCGAAGATGTCGGCGATTTATGGGCATTGGAACGCGCCCAAGCCATGCGTGGTCGCTATCATGTGCTGGGCGGCACGCTGTCGGCGCTTGACGGCATCGGCCCGGACGAGCTTAATCTGAGCGGCTTGCAGAAGCGTTGCACGGCTGCTGAAATATGCGAGGTGATTATCGCCACCAATGCCACGGTCGAAGGCCAGACGACAGCACATTATATTGCCGATATGCTGGCCGCCCTGCCGCTCAAAGTAACGCGATTGGCGCATGGCGTGCCGGTCGGTGGCGAACTGGATTATCTTGATGACGGCACGCTGATTGCCGCCATGCGCGCACGGCGCGAAGACTAGGTCGCTCAGCCGTCTTTATTTTCGATTTGCGCCGCCGCGTCATCGCTTAGCTCAAGTCCGGTGATTTTATCGCCACGACTACCGATTTTGCGGGTTGAGGTTTCGATTTGTTCAATATCTTTATCAGCTTGCTCGAAATGGCCACGCAATTTGCCAACGCGCTCGTTAAGCCGCCCAATATCTTCTACCAATATGTGCACTTCCTTTTGAATAAGACCTGCTTGCTCGCGCATTTTGACGTCGCGCATAATCGCCCGCACCGTGTTCAGGGTCAGCGACATGGTATTGGGTGATACAGGATAAACGCGCAAAGCGCGGCACTTATCAACCACTTGCGGCAATTTTATATGCAGTTCTGAAAAAACACTCTCTGACGGCAGAAACATCAGTGCGGCATCAGCCGTCTCGCCGGGCAAAATATACCGCTCGGCAATGTCACCGGCATGTTTCAGCGTGTCGGCACCCAACTGCTTCAGGGCGGCTCGTTGTTCATCGTCGTTCTCAGCATTGCGGAAACGTTGAAAGGCTTCCAATGGAAACTTACTGTCAACCACCACCGGCCCCGGCGGATTGGGCAGATGGATGAGGCAATCGGCACGTCGCCCATTCGACAATGTATGCTGAAACGCATAGGCGCTCTCCGGTAAACCGTCACTGACAATATCGGAAAGCTGACTTTCACCAAACGCCCCGCGCGCTTGTTTATTGTCGAGAATTTGCTGCAATTCCACCATTTGTCCGGAAAGTTTTATGAGTTGCCCCTGTGCTTGGTCAATGCGGGCCAGCCGTTCGCCCAAATCGCCAAGCGATTTTGCCGTTTTGTCGCCCGACTCCTTAAGATTAACGTTGACGTGTTGAGATACTTGCCCCAATTGGTCGCCCAGACTGGTCAGCCGACCGCCCATATCAGCCTGTTGTTGTCCTAAATCGGTCAGCATTTGCTTGGTTTCCAGAGCTTGTGGCGTGTTTCGACGCAAAAGAAAAACGCCCCCGACACCGATGGCCAGTCCGACAAGCAGAAAAGCAATGTAAGCGAGAAAATCCATTTTTGCCCTGTCTCAGAAATATAGCGCAAATGTTAGCCGCTTGACGGCTAACGGCACAATGCTTATTTCAAGCATATGACCATAAGACCGATTATTGCTGTGCCTGATGAAAGGCTGAAGACCATTTCTGAGCCAGTGGCCGAAGTGAGCGATGAAACGCGCACCCTGATGGATGATATGTTGGAGACCATGTATGACGCGCATGGGATTGGTCTTGCCGCCATTCAAATCGGGGTGGCGCAGCGTATTATCGTGATGGATTTGTCACCCTCGACCTTGCGTGACGATGAAGAGGGCGACAATGGCGATAATGATAAAGCAGATAATGAAGATGAAGACGATGAAGAGGGTGGCGACCGCTATGATTTGTCGCTTTACGTCGATGAACGCCCACGCTTTTTTATCAATCCGGAAATTGTTTGGAAGTCGGCGGAAACCCGCAATTATCAAGAGGGCTGCCTGTCGGTGCCGGGTTATTATGACGATGTCGAGCGTGCGGCACAGTGCCGCGTGGCATTTCTCGACTATGATGGGAAGCGGCAAGAAATCGACTGCGACGCCCTACTGGCGACGTGTATCCAGCACGAAATAGACCATTTGAACGGCATTGTTTTCCTTGACCGCTTGTCGCGGTTGAAACGCGAGATGTATCTGAAAAAATTGCGCAAAGCCCAACGCGAACATTCAGCCTTGGCGGGATGAGCCATGAAGCTGATTTTTATGGGCACACCGAGCTTTGCGGCGACCGCGCTGGCGGCCATCAAACACGCTGGTTTTGATATTGTCGCCGCCTATACCCGTCCGCCGACCAAAGCCGGGCGCGGCATGAAACCAACGCCCTCGCCCGTGCAAGAACGCGCCGAAAGCGACGCCCTACCGGTGCATATGCCGACCACATTGAAGGATGATGAAACGCTGCAACAATTTGCCGCCTATCAGGCCGATATTGCCGTGGTCGCCGCCTATGGCATGGTCTTGCCGCCAGCCTATCTTGAGGCGCCGCGTCTTGGCTGCTGGAACATTCACGCCTCGCTATTGCCGCGTTGGCGCGGGGCGGCGCCTATTCAGCGTGCGATTATGGCCGGTGACACCGAGACCGGCGTCTCGATTATGCACATGGATGCCGGACTGGATACGGGTGATGTCTTGTTGACGCGCCCCTGCGCCATTGTCGACAATGATACGGCGCAAAGCCTACACGACAAGCTGGCGCGATTGGGCGGCGAAGCGATAATTACTGCACTCGCTGATGCGGAAAATTTGCGTGGGCTGAAACAATCAAGCAAGGGCGTAACCTATGCCAAGAAAATCGACAAGGCCGAAACACGCATTGATTGGTCGCAACCAGCACCTCATGTGCATAACCATATTCGCGGGCTGTCGCCTTTTCCGGGCGCGTGGACACAGATTGATGGCGCACGGGTTAAAATTTTGGCGGCCGAGCTTGCCGCAGGTAGCGGTGCGCCCGGCACAGTGTTGGATGACGCCTTAACCATTGCCTGCAGCAAAGGCGCGGTGCGGTTGACGCGTCTCCAAAAAGCCGGCAAGGCGGCGATGGATGCGCGTGATTTTTTGCGCGGGGCCAAACTGGCCAAGGGGTGCGTTTTATCATGCGCTACCGATTGACGATTGAGTATGATGGCGCCCCTTTTTGCGGTTGGCAGAGCCAAACCAATGGGGTCGCGGTGCAAGATGTATTGACTGCGGCGGTTGAAAAATTTTGTGGCGAACCGGTGACAATTTTTGCTGCCGGACGCACCGATGCTGGTGTCCATGCCCGCGGACAGGTCGCCCATATTGATTTGCACGCAGTGCATGAGGGCGACAAATTGCGCGATGCGCTGAACCATCACTTAAAGCCGCATCCGGTGGCGGTGCTGGCAGCAATGCGTGTGCGCGATGATTTTGATGCACGATTTTCGGCCATTAAGCGGCATTATCACTATCGGTTGATTTCGCGGCGCGCGCCGCCTGTATTGGACAGGCCGCATGTCTGGTGGGTGCCGCGCCCGCTTGATTTGGTCGCCATGCAGGCCGCCGCCAAACCGCTTCTCGGTAAGCATGATTTCACCACTTTCCGCTCTAGCCACTGTCAGGCCAAATCACCAGTCAAAACGCTGGACGTGCTGGATGTCATTGCTGACGAAATCGGCTTTATCGTGACCGCCTCGGCGCGCTCCTTTTTGCACCATCAGGTGCGCTCGCTGGTCGGGGCGCTGAAATGGGTCGGCGAAGGAAAATGGACGCCAGACGAGGTCATCGCCGCGCTGGCGGCGTGCAATCGGGCGGCTTGCGCACCAGTGGCACCGGCGGCCGGGCTCACATTGATGAAGGTGGATTATCCGCCGGAAATTCTGGCCGCGCCTTAAGCAAAATAACGCGCCAACAATACGCGGTAAATTTCGCTGAGTTGGCGAATATCGTCCACTGGCACATGCTCATCAATTTTATGCATGGTTTCGCCGACCAGACCGAATTCTACCACGCGGGCGATGTCTTTAATAAAACGCGCATCCGATGTGCCGCCACCGGTTGACAGCACCGGCTCACGACCGGTGACTTCGGTAATGGCAGCACTCAGATTTTCGACAAAATCGCCGGGCGCGGTCAAAAAGCAATCGCCGGTATGCTCAAGCTGCAACTCATAGCCGAGTTAACCGGCGGCTTCATCAAGGCGCATCTTAATCCAGTCGCCAATCGTTTCGCCATTCCACTGGTCATTATAGCGGATATTGAACCGACCCGTGGCTGTCGCCGGTATCACATTGGGGGTGCTATTGCCGACATCAATGCCGGTAAGCTCCAAATTGGAAGGCTGGAAATGCGCGCTGCCTTCATCCAATATCTGCCTGCTGAGATGCGACATCAGCGCAGCCAGTTGCGGCACCGGATTGGCCGCCAAATGCGGATAAGCAACATGGCCTTGTGTGCCACGAACCCTGACAATGGCATTCACACTACCGCGCCGCCCAATTTTTATCATCTCGCCCAGCACTTGCGGATTGGTCGGCTCACCAACCAGACAATCATCAATAATCTCGCCCTGCTGTTGCAGCCAACCGAGCATTTTGCGAGTGCCGTTAATGGCAGGGCCTTCCTCGTCACCGGTAATCAGCAAGCTCACAGACCCCACCGGTGCGCCATGCAGCTTAATATGGGCGGCGATGGCAGCAATAAAAGCGGCAATCGCGCCTTTCATATCGGCGGCACCGCGCCCCCAAAGCGCTTGGTCGCGTATCTCACCGGCAAACGGGTCACTCTGCCAGTCGGCTTTACTGCCGACCGGCACCACATCGCTATGACCGGCAAAACATAAATGCTGCCCGCCCGTGCCAAGCCGCGCATAAAGGTTATCTACCCGCGCCGCGCCCTCGCCAAAAGGCAAGCGCGTGCAGCTAAAGCCCAAATCGGTGAGCCTTGCTTGCAGCAAATCAAGCGCACCTGCTTCGCTCGGCGTTATCGACGGGCAACGAATAAGCTCGGCGGCCAGTTGAACCGGGTCAAGTTTCATCTCAGTCTCGCAATAAGTCGTTGACCGAGGTTTTGGCGCGGGTTTTCGCATCCACGGTTTTGACAATCACCGCACACGCCAATGCCGGCCTGTCAGTGCCACCGTCGGGCAATGTGGTGGGTAATGTGCCCGGCACCACAACCGAATAGGGCGGCACTTCACCGCGATAAATTTGGCCACTTGCGCGGTCGATAATTTTGGTCGAGGCGGAAATAAATACGCCCATAGACAACACCGCCCCCTCGCGCACAATCACACCTTCGGCGACTTCCGAACGCGCGCCGATAAAGCAGTTATCCTCAATAATCACCGGATTGGCCTGCAAGGGTTCCAACACGCCGCCAATGCCTGCGCCGCCGGAAATATGCACGTTTTTGCCGATTTGTGCGCACGAGCCGACCGTCGCCCATGTATCAACCATGGTGCCGCTATCAACATAAGCCCCAAGATTGACAAAGCACGGCATCAGCACCACGCCCGGGGCAATATAGGCCGAGTGCCGCACCACGCAATTCGGCACAGCGCGAAAACCAGCCGCTTCAAACTGCGCCGCCTCCCAACCATCAAATTTCGTGGCCACCTTGTCCCACCAGACACTATTATTCGTCCCGCCGGTCATCACTGTCATGTCATTCAGACGAAAAGATAGCAAGACGGCTTTTTTCAACCATTGATTGACCCCCCACGCATCGCCGATTTTTTCGGCGACGCGCAATGCGCCCCTATCAAGCCGCTCAAGGGCGGCCGTGACGGCCTCGCGCACATCGCCCTTCGTGGCAGGGGTGATATTGGCTATATCGTCAAAAGCCGTATTGATTGTGCTTTCCAACGCGCTCACATCCATCCGGCTTCTCCTTAAAAAAGCTCACTCAAGCCGAAAACTAACAGCCGCACCGGCGAAGTCAACCGACCGGCAGCGTAGCGATGGCATGCAGAAAATTTTTCAAATTCGGCGTGCAATGATGCACATAGGCTGGTGGTGTGCGGTTTTCCTGCATGGCGATACCCATTTTGCTTTCTGCCGCGTCATTTTCGTCATGCACCAATATGGTGGTCATGCCCAAAGCATGGGCTGGTGCCAGATTGCGTGCCATGTCCTCAAAAAATGCCGTGCGCTGCGGATCAAGATTAAACTGCGTCAGCATATGTGGATAAATATCGGCATTCGGCTTGGGGACATAATTGGCGGCGACAATATCGAATACGCCCTCAAACAAATCGTGCAAGTTTAGTCGAGTGGCAACACGCGCGGCATGGTCGGCCGTGCCATTGGTGAAAATAAATTTTCGCCCGGGTAGAGCGGCAATGGCATCGCGCAGGGCCGGGTCGGGCGGCAGCACGCTGACATCAATATCATGAACAAACGCCAGAAACGCGTGCGGCTCCATGGCGTGCTCACGCATCAACCCGGCCAGTGTTGTGCCATAATCACGCAAATAGAGTTTCTGCAGGCGATAGGCTTCTGCTTTATCAACCGCCAGCATGGTTTGGATGAAGCTGGTCATTTTCACATCAATCTGCGCGAAGAGATTGTGGCGAATTGGATAGAGCGTGTTGTCGAGGTCAAACACCCAATTGTCAATATCGCGGAAAGCTTGCATGGCGATTACTCCAAATCAACCTGCCATTTAATCGCCGTACCGGTATCAACTTTGCGGAATTTGACCGCCTCAAAGCCGCGGCCAAGACAGTTTTCTGTACCGCTAATGACAAAGCGCGTTTGCTTGGTACACATGACAAAATCACCGGACCAG
>CAYQFO010000050.1:0-9165 GCA_964416815.1 uncultured Rhodobiaceae bacterium
GTGGGAGAGCACTACCTTGACATGGTAGGGGTCACTGGTTCAATCCCAGTATCGCCCACCACGCACTTGCGCCACGCCGAAGCCCGGTGCGCCGCGCACAAGCGAGGGGATTTGGAGCAGGATATAGGAAAGAACTAAAGAACTATTGCGTTTTCCTTCACGGCGTTTTAAGTTCCCTGAGCAATCTGAATTTGTCGCACTTTGAGGAGCCGAAGAATAAGATGAAACAGTTTAGGTTTCTGGTCATAATCATGGCGATGTGGGGGGCGTTGTCGGCCTCTATTGTGCAGGCGCAATCATTGCGTGCGGTTACTGAAACCGCGCAGGCGGCCGTGGCAGACGGAAAACGTGTGCAAGCGCGCATTGATAAGTTGGATGACCAAACCGACAAAATAACGCGTGATTATCGCGCCGCGCTCAAACAGCTGGCGTCACTGCGCGAATATAATAAGCAGCTTGCAAAGCTGGTTAAGGCGCAAAAGGCGGAAATGGTCGCCATCCGCAAACAGATTAAAGGCGTCACCCATGTTGACCGTGCGATTTTACCGCTCATGTTTCGTATGATTGATGCGCTGGAGAAGTTTGTGGAACTGGATATACCGTTCCTCATTGAGCAGCGTAAGACACGTGTCGCTGAATTACGCAAATTGATGGACCGTTCGGATGCCAATCCGGCTGAGAAATACCGCAAAATTCTGCAAGCCTACGAAATAGAAAATGAATATGGCCGCACCATTGAAGCCTATGAAGGGCAAATGGACATCAATGGCGAAACCCGCATGGTCTCGTTTTTGCGCGTCGGGCGCGTGGCGCTGGTTTACCAAACACTGGACGCCGCCGAAAGTGGTGCTTGGGATAACAAGACACGCGCCTTTGTCGACCTCGATGGCGATTTCGATAGCCAATTGCGCACTGCCTTGCGCATCGCCAAACAACAGGCGGCACCGGATTTGCTGGTCGTGCCGGTGATGGTCGGGCAATAGGCGAGGGCTTATGAAAAATACAATAATAAAAACTCTCTCCATCGCCGCAGTTTCAATGGCCTTGGTCTGGCCTGCCGCCGCGCAGGAAAAGACAAAAACGCTCACCTTGCAAAATTTGCTTGACCAAGTGCGTGCCGGACGGGTGAGCGACAATGCATATTTCAAAAAACGCGAAGCCCAGTTTCGCAAAAATCGTAATCGTCAAGCGTCCCTTTTGAATAAAGTAAAGCGTGATATTGCCCGCGAGGAAGCGCGCAGTGCGCGGTTGGAAAAACAATTTTCCGAAAACGAGGTGAAGCTGGCCGAACTGGAAGGGCTGCTGAATGAGCGGCTGGGTGTGTTTGGCGAATTGTTCGGCATTGTGCGTCAAGTGGCCGGAGAAACCCGCGCACAAATTGAGGCGAGCGTGACTTCCGGTGAAATTAAAGGCCGTCATGCGCCGCTATCCGAGTTGGCCAAAACCAAAGGCCTGCCGGAAATGGCGCAATTGGAATATCTGTGGTTTGCCTTGCAACAGGAAATGACGGCGCAGGGCGAAGTGAAACGCTTTACTGGCGAGGTGGTCAATCTGGACGGCTCGCTACGCACGAGTGAAATTTTGCGCGTCGGGCCGTTCACCGCTTTGGCTGACGGGCAATTTGTCCGCTATGCTGGTGACAATCGATACGCCGATTTGGGACGTCAACCGCCGGCGCGCTTTGGCGATGCGGCCGATGCGATATTGGATGGGGATGTCGGCGAAATGGTTGCCGCACCGATAGACCCGTCGCGTGGGGCTATCTTAAATCTGCTCCTGCAACTGCCGACATTGAGCGAACGCATCAATCAGGGTGGCTTGGTCGGTTATATTATTATCGTGCTTGGCCTGTTCGGTATTGCATTGGCAGGGGAGCGCATTATGCGCCTCACAATGACCGCCCGCACCGTCAAAAAACAACTGCAATATTCTGAGTCTAAACCGCCTGCTGGTAACTCGCCATTGGCGCGCGTCTGGGCGGCTTATGAAGCTAACAAAGCGACCGATGTCGAAACATTGGAGCTAAAACTCGACGATGCGATTTTGAAAGAAATGCCGGCATTGGAAAAAAATCTTGCCCTGCTCAAATTATTGTCCGGCGTGGCACCGCTTATGGGGCTGCTCGGCACGGTGACCGGTATGATTTTAACTTTTCAAGCCATCACCTTGTTCGGCACGGGTGACCCGAAATTGATGGCGGGCGGCATTTCGCAAGCTCTGGTGACGACCGTGCTGGGTCTGGTTGTGGCCATTCCGATTTTGCTGCTGCACGCCGTGGCCGCAACGCGCTCGCGTGAAATCGTGCAGATTTTGGAAGAACAGGCAACCGGCATGATTGCCACCCATGCAGAGAAGCGATAAGGACAGGCGAGGATGACGCTCAACGATATTATCTGGCTGTTTGTCAACCCGTTCGAGGCACTGCGCGGGGTGCGCGATTTTCTCGAACTGGGCGGCGATGTGCTGGTTGTTATCATGTTTGCCACATTGGTTTTGTGGGTGCTGATTTATGAGCGCTACAGCTATTTGCGCGCTGGTTTCAAGGCTTTGGCGGCGCATCATCTAGGCGCGTGGAAGCTGCGGGGCGAACATAAAAGCTGGGCCGCGCACCGGATACGCGACATGATGATTTCCGATGCCCGCCTGAAAGCCAATGCCAATCTGGCCTATATAAAAGTGCTGGTGGCGTTGGCGCCGTTTCTGGGGCTGCTCGGCACAGTGACCGGCATGGTGGAAGTATTTGATGTGATGGCGATAACGGGTTCGGGCAATGCCCGCGCCATGGCGGCTGGTATTTCCAAAGCAACACTGCCGACTATGGCCGGTATGGTGGTGGCGTTGTCGGGTCTGTTTTTTGTATCCAACCTTGAACGTAAGGCCGACCGCTCGCTCGCACGGCTGGAAGAACAGCTGGAACTGGCCGATTAGGCGGAAGGAAACCCCATGCGGCGCAGACGCACAAGACACGAAGAAGATACCGCGATTGATATGACGCCGATGCTGGACATTGTGTTCATCATGCTGATTTTCTTTATTGTGACCGCGACTTTTGTTAAAGAGAGTGGCATTGATGTAACGCGCCCCGATGCTGAAACCGCCGTTAAGCAATCGCGTGTCGCCATTTTGATTGCCATTAACGACCACAACGAAATCTGGATTAACCGGCGTCAGGTTGATTTGGCCGCCGTGCGCGCCAATATCGAACGCCTGCACGCAGAAAACCCGCAAGGCGGCGCGGTGATTCAGGCCGATAAAAAGGCCGCCACTGGCGTGCTGGTGGAGATTATGGATCAGGTCAGGCTGGCTGGTGTGTCGGCGATATCCATTGCAGCCGAGGAAAAATGAGGTCGCTTCTTACGACCAATCTGCGGTATTTGCAGGTTGCTGCGCTGGCCATTGTGACCACAATGGCACTGTTTTTGACCATGAAAGTGCTTATCACTGGTCGCGACTATCAGGTTGAAAAGGAGCTCGCCACAATCGGTATTGATTTCGTTCGTGTTGAGCGCGATGAGGAGGCCAACAGCAACGACCGGGCGTTAAAACGCCCCAGCCAAGCCAAGCCGGAAGAACCTCCGCCGCCCCCCAAGCTTGACCAAACCAGCCGCCCCAATATTGACAAGGCGGCGATGAATGCCGATTCGAGCCAATTCAATTTAGCCGGAATGAACCTTAATGCGCCAGTTGATGGCGATGCGTTGGCGATTGTTCGGGTGCTGCCGCGTTATCCAAGCCGTGCTTTATCGCGCGGCATTGAGGGCTGGGTGTTGTTGGAATTTGCTATTAACGCACTCGGTCAAGCCATTAACCCGGTAGTGGTTGAAGCCGACCCGCCCGGGGTTTTTAACCGTTCCGCAGTCAATGCGGTGAAAAAATGGAAATACCGACCGATGATTGAAAACGGTAAACCGGCTGTGCGCCACGGTGTGCGTCAACTCGTCAGTTTCCAGATTGCCAAATAGCCCAAATAACGAAAGGGATGTGCCGATGAAATTTGTGATATTTTTGATTGCTGTTTGTCTGTTGGCCACGCCAGTTACCCTGCCCACATGGCACGAAGCGCACGCACAAGCAAAAGAAAAGAAAAAGCCGAGTAAGCCAAAAGCGCGGCGTTCGGAAGTGTTGAGTAAGGCGGCTTTCAGAAAAATCGAGCAGTCGCAAAACTTACTGGCCGAAGATAAATATGTCGACGCACTGGCACCGTTGAAAGCCATTATTGATGGTAAGAAATACACGCCATACGAAAAAGCTGTGGCCATACAGACGACGGGGTTTGTCTATGCCGGACAAGGTCATTACGCTAAAACGCGCAAAGCTTTTGAGCGTGCCATTGCAACCGGTGCTTTGCCGCCGCGTGTGGTGAATGATTTGACCTATAATTTGGCGCAATTAAACCTCGCCGACGGTCACGCCCGAAAGGCACTTGCCTTGCTGCAAAAATGGCTGAAAATGATTGAGGGTGAACCGGCTGCCGACACTTTTGCTTTAAAAGCGCAGATATATTTGGTGCTTGAAAATTTGCCGACTGCCGAAAAGGCGATTCGTAAAGCCATGTCGAAATCAGAGACACCAAAGCAAAACTGGGTGCGGATTTTATTGTCCATATTGTTGCAACAGGAGCGGTTTGGTGAAGCGCGTCCGATTCTGGAAGATGCGGTTGAACGTTGGCCCGGCGTCAAAATATTCTGGCAGCAATTGACCGCCGTTTATTACGAAGCCGGTGAGGAAAAATTAGGGTTTGTCGCACAACAGGCCATGTTTATACAAAATATGCTGACGACCTCGAAGGAGTTGTCAAACATGGCGCAACTCTATCTCTACCACAATGTGCCGATTAAAGCGGCGGTGATATTGCAACGCGGCCTTGATAAGGGACAAATCGAAAAAACCGAGAAAAATTACGAACTTATGGCGCAGGCCTATATGAACTCGCGCGAGTGGAAAAAAGCCGTGCCACCGCTCACAAAAGCGGCAAAGAAATCGAAAAAAGGCAAACACTATGAAAAGCTGGGGCAAAGCTATTTGCAGGACGAAGAATGGAAAAAAGCCGCCGCGGCATTTGAACGTGCGCTGAAAAAAGGCGGGCTGGATGATGCCGCCAATAGCTGGTTGTTGCTCGGCATTGCGCGCACAAGGCTTAAAAAATATGACGAGGCTATCAAGGCTTTGCGTAAGGCTGGTGAGGATGATGCGGTCGCCGAAGACGCTTATCGCTGGATACGCTCTATCGAACGCCAGTTGGCCGAAGCGCGTCGTGCCGATAAGCGTGCCAAGCAGCGAATAAGTGCGTTAAAACAATAGGTGTTGGTGCGCATCATAACGCCGCACAAGCCCATATTTCTAAAACGCCAAGGCAATACCAAGACGCACAACCGGCCAATATTCAACCTTTTCGATATCCTTGTTCAATTTGTTTTCTTCTATGTCCAAATTGTTACGCAATTCTTGGCACAGAGATAATTGACAGCCTTGGTTTTCAATTCTGATTTTTGGCGTACCAAATTTGACAACGCCGAAGTTGGCTTCAAACCTGATACCACGTTTGGAGGTTTGACCAAATCCTATCAAGAGATAAGGGTAAGGGGCGGTTGAATCGGCAAAATCAACATCCCCGGTTATCGTGCCGACATCGTTTATATCATAGCTGGTCGCATTAAATTTAAATTGGTTGTTGTTATCGGCAATGACGGTGGCACTGATTTTCAGTGCATCGGTGAAATAGCCGAATTCAAAATTCACAACACCATTGCCGAAAGGGTAATATCTAAGCCCCATTCGTTTGGTTTCTTTCATTTTAGCATTTATGTCGAAAGTGATGCTGTTATCATACTCATACTCTAGATTGTGCATGGAATTATGATATGCACCAACCAAATCAAGATATTTTGACAATTTTAACGTTACATATATTTCTTGACCGACCGTGCCTGTCGCGACACCAATACCCACACGAGCAGCCGCAGGGGAGGCAAACATAAAAAGAACAGATAAAAATATCAGATGATTACGCATATCGTAGTAATGCTTCTTTCATTCAGTTTCCCGTCGCAGTATTACAGATTCTTCTGCGGACTAATAATGTATTTTTCTCCAGTCTTTTTGGGTAAATAACGGGCAATCATCTTCGGGTCGAGTGCTTCGGCCAATGACATTTCCGCCGTATAGGCACTGGCAAAAGTGGTTGTTATCTCGTCAGCCACTTTTTGCCGCAGTTCAATGACCCGTTCCATGCCGATACGCGCCAGCCAATAGGGCATCAGCCAGCCGCCGACGCCCCAGCTCATACCATAGCCGCGATTAAGCGTTGTCGGCATCATATCCAGCCCACCATAAATATAGACCTGCTTCATTTCGATTGACCCATAAGTGTTCAGCCCGCTGGCACTTTTGCTGAGCGAGCGTTCCATGGCCGTCAATATGGTATTGGCCATTAAGCCGCCGCCAATGGCATCAAAGCCAAGCGTCGCGCCGGTGGCGTCAATTGCTTCGGTCAGCCGGTCAAAAAAATCATCGCCACTGCTGTCAACAATATGCTCGCCACCGAGGCTTTTCAAAAGCGCAGCTTGCTCGCCACTGCGGACGATATTAAGCAATGGCACATTTTCGTTTTTGCACAGCTTAACGAGCATTTGTCCGAGATTGGAGGCCGCCGCCGTATGAATAATCGCCTTATGCTTCTCAAGCCTCAATGTTTCCAGAAAACATAAAGCCGTCATCGGATTGACAAAGGAGGAGGCCGCTTGCAATGGCGTCGTGGTGTCTTTGTGCGGCAGACAATTTACCGCCGGCACTCTAACATATTGTGCATAAGCAGCCCCATTGGCCATCACGCCGACGCGCTTGCCGTCCAATGCTTTGGCCATATCGCCATCGCCTGCGGCAATAACAGTTCCAGCCCCTTCATTGCCTATCGGCAAAGTCTGGTCAAGCCGCGCCCGCACCGCGCCCAGCATGTTCTGCGGTACCGGTGCCGTCAATTTACCATTCTTGTTTTCGGCTTTTTCCATATTGGCCGTGCCAAACATCGGAAACATATCCGATGGGTTGATGGGTGCTGCTTCCATTTTGACAACAACGTCATCCGGCCCCGGTGTGGGTATATCGCCATCAATAATTTCGAGCGTTAATTGCCCATCCTTGCTGATGGTTGAAAAAACTTGCTTGTTTCCACTCATTTTATGTTCCCCTAATCTGCCTTATGCTAACCTAAAAAGAGCAAAAACAAAACAGGAGATGCTCAATGGACTATGTGCGCACACCCGATGACCGGTTCAAAAATTTGCCGGATTATGACTTCGCCCCGAATTATATTGAGGTTGACGCTGGTGATGGCACAAATTTGCGGATGCATTATCTGGATGAGTGCCCACGCGACGGTCAGCTCATTTTGTGTTTGCATGGTCAGCCGAGTTGGTCGTTTTTGTATCGCAAAATGATACCGCTTCTCACCTCTGCCGGTCATCGGGTGATTGCGCCCGACCTTGTCGGCTTTGGTCGTTCTGACAAGCCGACACGCGGTGCGGACTATACTTATGCCAATCACAGCGCGTGGCTGCGTGGGTTTATCGAAAAACTTGATTTGCAGGCGATAACGCTGGTTTGTCAGGATTGGGGCGGCTTGCTGGGGTTGCGGCTGGCCGGTTTATCACCCGAACGCTTTGCGCGTTTGGTGATTGCCAATACTGGCCTGCCCGATACGCGTTCAGTGCCGGATGAGGCCGCAGAATTTTTGGCGCAACTGGCACCGGACATCCCGGTGCCGGATGCGGCCATGGTCGGCGAGAAATTTGCCGCCGGTGCGCCGGGGGCGTTTCTCTATTGGGTCAAATTTGCTGCCGAGGGGAAGGATTTTTCGGCCCGAAATGTTTTTGCCACCCTGTCCAGCATTGACGATGCGGCGATACTGAATGGATATGAAGCCCCCTTTCCCGATGAAACTTATATGGTCGGCGCCCGTCGCTTTCCCTCGCTTGTGCCGCTTCTGCCCGAACACAAGCCCGACCGCGAGGCCAATCAAAAAGCATGGCAGGGGCTGGAAAAATTCGGCCGCCCGGTGCTCACCGCTTTTGCCGATAATGATCCGGTTACCAAGGGCGGCGAAAAAGTGTTTCAAACCCGTATCCCTGGTGCAAGCGGTGTCAACCATGTGACGATTAAGGGCGGCGGGCATTTTTTGCAGGAAGCACAACCAAAAGCCTTTGCCGACGCGATTAACGATTTTATCGCCACAACGCGTTAAGGCAAAAATTAAGGCCGCATGGTGGCCATAAAGGGCGTCGGCGGGGTGGTGCGATAAGCGGCACCAGCGCGCGCAGCCCAGGCAATCAATTTGGGGCGGGTTTCGCGCGGGTCGATAAGTTCATGCACACTTAAACCTTCCGCACGCGGAAAGGGGGAGTGACCCGCCGCCAGCATATCTTCCAATTCTTTTTGCTTTGCGGCCGGGTTTTCGGCGGCGGCAATCTCGCGGGCAAAGGCCACAGCCACCCCGCCCTCAACCGGTAGCGCACCACTGGCGGCGCTCGGCCAGCTCAACACATAAGCCTGCGGGCCGAAATGAGCTTGCGCAGCAACGCCGAAAGCCTTCAATACTTGCACACAGGCCCACGGCACACGGCTTTGCAAAACCGCCGAAATAGCAGCCGTGCCATGCCTTATCGTACCGGCTGCTTCGCTGTCAGGGCCAATCATAAAACCCGGCTCGTCGATAAAACTCACAACCGGCAAATGGAAGCTGTTACAAAAATCAATAAACCGCCGCAATTTTTGCGCCGCCTGCGCCGTCATCGCACCAGCATAATACATGCAGTCATTGCCAATCACCGCCACACACTGCCCATCCAGACGCGCCAAACCGGTAATCAGACTGGGGCCGAATTTGTGACCCATTTCAAAAAAACTGGAACCGTCGCCTTCTCGGTCAACCACCATGTCAATAATTTGACGCATTTGAAAAGGCTGGCGACGATTGGTCGGCACAATATCGGCCAACGCATCCTCGCATCGGTCAATCTTGTCATCGCTCTGCCGGTCGGGGGGAAACCCCCACGCATTATCCGGCAGATAAGAAAGAAACCGCGCAATTTGTGCCATGGCGTCGGCTTCGTCCGTGGCCAGATTGTCAATCGCACCAGAGGCAAGATGCACTTGCGGGCCGCCCAATTC
>CAYQFO010000051.1:0-9141 GCA_964416815.1 uncultured Rhodobiaceae bacterium
CCTGTTGACCATGCGGGCATTATGTTTTGAGTATACGCATGTGAGGGAAGTCCGTCCCATTTGGGGTCGGCAAAACCATTGGGAGACACACAAGACGTGTCCGAAACAGCTACCGGGTCGATGAACCCGACACGTGAAGATTTCGCCACCCTGTTGGAAGAAAACTTCAAATCCAACGTGCCACTGGAAGGCAGCGTTATTAAAGGCCGCATCACGGCGATTGAAAGTGATTTGGTGATTATTGATGTCGGCCTGAAAACCGAAGGCCGGGTGCCGATACAGGAATTTTCCGTGGCCGGTCAATCGAACGATGTGGCTGTCGGCGACGAGGTTGAAGTCTTTCTTGACCGCATTGAAAACGCCATGGGCGAGGCTATGCTGTCGCGCGACAAAGCGCGCCGCGAGGAAAGCTGGGTCAAACTTGAGCAGAAATTTGAAGATGAAGAGCGCGTTGAAGGCACTATTTTCGGGCGCGTCAAAGGCGGCTTTACCGTCGATATTGACGGTGCCACGGCTTTTTTGCCGGGCAGTCAGGTTGATATTCGTCCGGTGCGTGACATCACCCCACTGATGAACACGCCGCAAATTTTTCAGATTTTGAAAATGGATCGACGGCGCGGTAATATCGTTGTCTCGCGGCGTACCGTTCTGGAAGAAACCCGCGCCGTGGCACGTAATGAAATTGTGCAGAATCTGGTTGAAGGCCAAACCGTTGATGGAACGGTCAAAAACATCACCGATTATGGCGCTTTTGTTGACCTTGGCGGCATTGATGGCCTGTTGCATGTCACCGATATTGCTTGGCATCGGATTAACCATCCGTCTGAGGTTTTGACTGTCGGCCAAACGTTGAAGGTTCAGGTGGTCAAAATCAATACCGACACACAGCGCATCAGTCTCGGGATGAAACAATTGGAAAGCGACCCGTGGGATGATGCCGAAAATCTTTTCCCGCTGAATACCAAAGTCACCGGTCACGTTACCAATATCACCGAATATGGCGCCTTTGTTGAACTGGGCAACGGTATTGAAGGCCTCGTGCATGTATCAGAAATGAGTTGGGTTAAAAAAAATGTACACCCGGGCAAAATTTTGTCCACATCGCAAGAAGTTGAGGTGATGATACTGGAAATTGACGGCGACAAACGCCGTATTTCACTGGGACTGAAACAGTGTCTGGACAATCCGTGGGAAAGCTTTTCGAGCCGCTATCCGGTGGGTACGGAAATTTCCGGCGACATTAAAAACATTACCGAATTCGGCCTGTTTATCGGTCTTGAAGACGAAATTGACGGCATGGTGCATATTTCCGATTTGAACTGGGAGGCCGACGCCGAAGAAGCCTTGACAGCATATCAGAAAGGTCAAACGGTGAAGGCCATCGTGCTTGATGTCGACCAAGACAAGGAACGCGTCAGTCTCGGCATTAAGCAGCTTGATGGCGACCCGTTCGAAAGTCTCGACAATCTAAGCCGTGGCGACACGGTCACTTGCGAAGTGACCGCCATCACCGATGGTGGGCTGGAAGTTTCCATCGGCGATAGCCATGTCACCTCCTTTATCCGCCGGAGCAATTTGTCACGCGACCGCGAAGACCAACGCCCAGAACGTTTCAAAGTCGGCGACAAGCTCGACGCCATGATTACCAAAATTGGGCGCAAAGACCGGCGCGTTGATTTATCGGTCAAAACACTGGAAGTTGCCGAAGAGAAAAAAGCTGTTGCACAATATGGGTCGTCAGACAGTGGCGCCTCACTGGGCGATATTCTGGGGGCAGCCCTGAAACAAGACGAACCACAAGACGAACCACAAGACGAACTGACGGCCGAACCCGCGCCCACCGCAAAAAAAGCAAAAAAATCGGGCAAAAAAGCAGCTGCCAAAAAACCAAAACCCGACACCAAGGCCGATAAAGATTGAGCAAGCTGATTAAAAACCAAACGAAATCATTGCATTTATTCCCTGTCCGGCGTAAATGCGCTTGACGCATGCAAGCTGGTTTGCCACCCTTTGGCGTGTGTCTGGGAGGTCAATATGATTAAATCCGAATTGGTCGCGCGTATTGCCGAGCTTTATCCGCATCTTTATCAGCGTGACGTGGAAGCTATTGTCAATCGTGTATTGAAGGAAATCAGTGAGGCATTGGCGCGCGGCGACCGGGTGGAATTGCGTGGGTTTGGCGCGTTTTCGGTCAAACAACGCGCCGCGCGTATTGGCCGCAATCCGCGCACCGGCGAATCGGTTGCTGTTGCCCAAAAACATGCCCCGTTTTTCAAGACCGGCAAAGAATTACGCGACCGGCTGAACGCCACCCATAAATCTTAAGTGCCGGTGAACAACGCGCCCATCCGTCCGGTCAGCCGAATTGTCGGCCGGGTGGTTTTTTTCTTGGCGGCATTGATGATTGTTCCATTGGCCGTCATCAACCGACAAACCGCCGTGCTTAAGCTCAATCCATTTGGGTTTTTTGAAGCCGAACCGGCTTTTTCGATTGCCCTACCTTTGATTGTCCTGCTTGGCTTGGCCTTTTTTGTCGGGCTTGTGGCCGGTTGGGTGACGGCACGCCTGCTGCCGCTTGACAAGAAAGAAAAACCAGCACCACATCGGATTACGTTACCAGATGTGCCGATTGTAGGAAAAGACGAGAACAATCATATCGAAGAGGAAAATCAAGCCCAAATGTTAACCAAACAGCCGAGCGGGACGATGAAAGACGATAATCAATGACGCACAATCCAGTTTTTTGCGCCTTTGACATGAACGATGAAAACCGCGCCATGGCCCTTGCCGACACGCTGGGCGAGGCGATTGGTGGGGTCAAAATCGGCATGGAATTTTTTTATGGCTGTGGCGTGGCCGGTTATCAAAAGCTCGCCACCACCGGACACCCTATATTTCTCGATTTGAAATTGCACGACATACCCAACACGGTGGCCGGGGCGGTGCGCTCTCTTTTGCCCTTAAAACCCGCCCTGTTGAACGTGCACGCCGCCGGTGGCGCAGCCATGATGCGCGCCGCCAAAAAAGCGGCGGGCGAGGCCAGTGGCAGTGCGCCAAGCATGCTGGCGGTCACCATAATGACCGCCCTTGACGATAGCGATTTACACGCTATGGGCGTGTCGGGCAGCGCGGGCGAACAAGTTTTACGATTGGCCGCGCTGGCGGGCGATAGTGGCATGGATGGCGTGGTCTGCGCGGCGCATGAAATTGAATCTTTGCGCAACGAAATGGGGGCGGGTTTCAAACTTGTCGTCCCCGGCATTCGTCCAAAGGGCAGTGATGTGCAAGACCAAAAACGCACGATGACGCCGCAAGAGGCCTATCAAGCCGGTGCCGATGTGCTGGTGATTGGCCGTCCGATAACTGGTGCCGATAACCCACGTGCATCGGCTGATGAAATTGTGCAAAGTTTGAGGTTGTGATGACGACACAAATCAAAATTTGTGGGCTCACCAAGCCGACCGATATTGACGCGGTTAATGCGTTGGGTGTTGAGATGGCCGGTTTTGTGTTTCACGAAGCCTCGCCGCGCCATTTGAGTGCCGATACCGCCGCCGCGCTGGCCGCCAAATGTGCCGCTGGTGTGCATCGTGTGGCTTTGCTGGTTGACCCCGACGATGCGGCCATTGACCAAGCTCTTGCGGCCATCAGCCCAAGCTATTTGCAATTACACGGGCAGGAAACCGCCGAGCGGGTCGCTGAGATTAGGCGGCGCAGCCATTGCGGCTTGATTAAAGCACTGCCGATTGACGCTACTGACGATTTCAAGGCTTGCGCCGATTATGCTCATTCGATTGATTTGTTTTTGTTTGATGCCAAACCGTCACCGGACAATAAAACAGACGGGCAAACAGGCGGCAATGGCAAACCCTTTGACTGGTCATTGTTAAAGGCTTATGACGCGCCCCGCCCCTATTTGTTGGCGGGCGGGTTGACGGCGACTAATGTCGCTGCCGCGCTGGGGCAAACGCACGCCCCGATGGTGGATGTTTCTTCCGGCGTTGAAAGTGCGCCGGGGGTGAAAGATGCAAAACTTATTGAAACCTTTGTGAACGCGGTTCATGCGAAGGGGAGGGGGTAGCATATGGATGGACAAAATTCTCTCCCTGATGATAAGGGGCGTTTTGGTCATTATGGCGGACGCTTTGTTGCCGAAACCCTTATGCCGCTTGTTCTGGATTTAGAGGCGGCCTATGAAACGGCAAAAAAAGACCCTATTTTTGCTGACGAATTAAAAAATTTGCAAACCCATTATACGGGTCGCCCCAGCCCGCTTTATTTTGCCGAGCGGCTGAGTGCACATTATGGCGGGGCGAAAATCTATTTGAAACGCGATGAGTTGAATCACACTGGCTCGCACAAAATCAATAATTGTCTGGGGCAGATTTTGCTGGCCAAGCGCATGGGCAAAACCCGCATCATCGCCGAAACCGGTGCCGGTCAGCACGGCGTGGCGGTGGCCACGGTAGCGGCGCGCTTTGATATACCCTGCACCATATTTATGGGCGCAACCGATATTGAGCGGCAAAAACCGAATGTGTTTCGGATGAAATTACTCGGGGCACAAGTGCATAGCGTCACCACTGGTGCCGGCACGTTGAAAGACGCCATGAATGAAGCCTTGCGCGATTGGGTCACGCATGTCGACAATACATTTTATATTATCGGCACGGTGGCCGGACCACATCCCTATCCTGTCATGGTGCGTGATTTTCAATCAATTATCGGCACTGAGACCAAAGCCCAAATCATGCAAATGGAAGGTCGCCTGCCCGACACCTTGGTTGCTTGTATTGGTGGTGGTTCTAATGCGATGGGACTGTTTCACCCGTTTCTCGACGATAAGGGCGTGTCGATTGTCGGCGTCGAAGCGGCTGGGCTGGGGCTGGACACGCCCGACCATGCCGCCTCGCTGGCCGGTGGCACGCCGGGCGTATTGCACGGCAATCGAACTTATCTTTTGCAAAATGATGATGGGCAAATTATTGAAGGGCATTCAATTTCCGCCGGATTGGACTATCCGGGCATTGGCCCCGAACACGCTTTTTTGCGCGATAGCGGACGCGTTTCCTATGTATCGGCCACCGATGAAGAGGCGCTGGAGGCCTTTCAACTGATAAGCCGCTTGGAGGGCATTATTCCGGCCTTGGAACCGGCGCATGCGCTGGCGCATGTTGGTAAAATTGCGCCGGATTTGCCGCGTGAGCATTTGCTGGTGATGAATATGTGCGGGCGTGGCGACAAAGATGTCTTCGCCGTCGCCGAGCGTTTGAACGTGCGTTTATGACCACGGCGGCGTTAAAAACCCGCCTCGATGCCTGCTTTGGTGCGCTGCGCAAACAGGGTCGCAAGGCCTTTATTGCCTTCATCACGGCGGGCGATCCAGACCGCAAAACATCAGCCAAATTGCTGGCCGGTCTGCCCGCCGCCGGTGCCGACATTATTGAATTGGGCATGCCGTTTAGCGACCCGATGGCCGACGGGGCCTCCATACAGCTATCGGCGCACCGCGCACTGGCCAATGGTCATAAAATGGCCGATACGCTCGACATGGTGCGGGTTTTCCGCCAAACGGATAACACCACACCGATTGTGCTGATGGGTTATTACAATCCGATTTATTTTTACGGAGTCGAAAAATTCATTGCCGACGCCAAAGCCGCCGGTGTGGACGGGTTGATTATTGTCGATTTACCACCCGAAGAAGACGATGAACTGTGCCTGCCGGCCCTACGCGGTGGGCTTAATTTTATTCGTCTGGCGACACCGACAACCGATGACAATCGCCTGCCGACAGTGCTTAAAAACACGTCAGGCTTTGTTTATTATGTCTCCATCACCGGCATTACCGGTGCGGCAGCACCACAAAAACAGGCCGTCGCCACAAATGTGGCGCGTATTCAGGCGCAGTGTGATTTACCGATTGTGGTCGGGTTTGGCATTCGCACACCGGCGCAAGTGGCTGAAATTGCTGCTTTAGCCGATGGTGTTGTGGTCGGCTCGGCCTTGGTGGATGGGGTTCGTGAAAAGCTCGACAGCAAAAACAAAGCCGCAGCCGATTTGGTACCACATGTGTTGGGGCTTGCCTCAAGCCTTGCCGGGGGTATAAAATGATACACTGCGTTTGGGTATGGAGCCGGAGGCCAAATGAACTGGATTAAAAACTTTGTGCGCCCGCGTTTTGCGAATGTTTTTCGAGGCCGTGATGATGCGTCGGACAATTTGTGGGAAAGCTGCAAGAAATGCGGCGAAATGATTTTTCACCGCGATTTGGCCGGGTTACAAAAAGTTTGCCCCGGGTGCGACCATCATATGCGCATTGGTGCCAAACAACGCTTTCACAGCCTGTTTGATAGCGGTCAATATGAACGCATTGAGCTGCCGGATGTGCCGCATGACCCGTTGAAATTTAAAGACCAAAAGAAATATGCCGAGCGGCTGAAAGAAGCCCGCAACAAGACCGGTGACAAAGATGCGGTGCAAGTCGCGCTTGGTAAAATCGGTGGCCAGACAAGCGTGATTGGTGTGCAAGATTTCAATTTCATGGGCGGCTCGCTGGGCATAGCGGCAGGCGAGGCCGTTATTACCGCCGCCCAAATCGCGCTTGATAATGACGCACCCTTGATTATGGTGACGGCCGCCGGTGGCGCACGTATGCAGGAAGGTATTTTGTCGCTCATGCAAATGCCGCGTACCACAGTGATGGTGCAAGAACTGCGCGTGCGTGGTCTGCCCTATATTGTGGTGCTGACCGACCCAACCACTGGCGGCGTCACCGCCTCTTATGCCATGCTGGGCGATATTCAGATTGCCGAACCCGGTGCCCTTATCGGCTTTGCGGGGCCGCGTGTGATTGAGGATACGATTAAAGAAAAATTGCCCGAGGGCTTTCAGCGCGCCGAATATTTACTTGAGCATGGCATGATTGATATGGTGGTGCATCGCCACCGCATGGCCGAAACGCTGGCCCGCGTGATTGACCTACTGATGGGGGGGCGCGTTCCGGCGACTGCCTGATTCCCGTGGCTGAAAGCGACGCGCTCCTGACCGCGCTGCTGGCGCTGCATCCCAAACGGATTGACTTGTCGCTTGAACGTATGCACCGTCTGCTGGCAGCCCTTGACCACCCTGAACAAAAATCACCCCCAATTATCCATATTGCTGGCACCAATGGCAAAGGGTCAACGCTGGCTTTTTTGCGTGCTATGTTGGTCGCCAATGGCCATAAAATACACGCCTATACGTCGCCGCATCTGGTGCGCTTTCATGAGCGCATTCAACTGAACGGGCAGATTATTGAGGAAGCCCGTCTGGCCGATTGTCTGACCCGCTGCCAACAAGCCAATAAGGATGCTGCGATAACTTTTTTCGAGATAACTACGGCGGCGGCTTTTTTGGCCTTTGCCGAAACACCGGCTGATTATCTGCTCTTGGAAGTCGGGCTGGGCGGGCGACTTGATGCGACCAATGTGATGACCCCAAAATTGACCGCCATCACCCCGATTAGCCTCGACCATATGGAATTTTTGGGCAATGACATTGCCACGATTGCCGCCGAAAAGGCCGGTATCATCAAGCCCGGCGTGCCGGTGGTCAGTGCGCCGCAACACGCCGAAGCTGCACGGGTCATTGAAGCCCATGCATACGACTTACAAGCACCGCTTTTTATCGGTGGGCAGGATTGGTTGAGTTTTGCCGAAAACGAGAGGTTGATATTCCAGCACACGGACGGGCTGCTTGATTTGCCAATGCCCGCGCTTGTCGGCGCCCATCAATTTGTCAATGCCGGCACAGCGCTGGCACTGGCACGATTGCTCAACCTGCCCGAACGCGCCATGGCCGAAGGGCTGGTGCAAGCACGCTGGCCGGCACGCTTGCAAAAATTAACACGAAACTTAACCGGCGGGCGCATCGCCACCGCCTGCCCCAATGCCGATATTTGGCTTGATGGCGGGCATAATGTAGCCGCCGCCCGCGCCCTTACCGATTGGCTGAATGCCCACCCCGACCAACGCCCGACAGAATTGGTGCTGGGTATGCTCAACACCAAGGCGCATGAAGATTTTCTGGCGGTGCTGAGCAAAATCACGGCACCGCTAAAGCTGCATTGCATTGCCATTGAAGGGCAAGAAAACAGCCTTGCCGCCGACACGCTGGCAGCGAGTGCAAAAAATTTAGGCCTGAACGCGCAAGCGCATGCAAGCCTCGGTGACGCATTGGCCGAAATTGGGGATGCACCGGTGCGATTAGTGATTAGCGGCTCGCTTTATTTGGCCGGGCAGGTGCTGGCTGATAATTTTTAACGGGCGTTAAAGACTTTCGTCAATCCAGTCTTTAATTTGACTTTTCGGAGCCGCGCCGATTTTGGTGGCTGTCGCCTGACCGTCCTGAAACAATATCATTGTCGGTATTGAACGCACACCATAAGTGGTGGGGGCTTCTGGGTTTTCGTCAATATCAATTTTCACAATCGACAGCTTACCGGCATATTCTTCCGACAATTCGTCCAGCACCGGCGCAATTTGCTTACACGGGCCACACCATTCAGCCCAAAAATCAACTAATATGAGGCCATCGGCATTTATGACTTTGTTTTCAAATTCGGCATCGGTGGCATGATTGACAGTCATTGAGGTCTCCTCTGTGTGATTCGCTGTTGTCCAATCTAGAGTGCCTCTGCGCCAGTGACAAGAGAAGATGAAAGAGCATCAATATGCGCCGCCAGCATTGTTGCCTCCAGCCTATCCACGCGACCGATTTGCGTCCAGATGAGGGCGCACTGCACATCGCATCCGGGCCGGGCGGCCTGCATCAACGCTTGATAAATCGCCATTTGCATCGCATAGGCGGGCGCAATGACATCGCCTTCAGGGGGATGGCCGGTCTTGAAATCAACCAGCAAAATGCCTTCCGGCGTTTCAACATAGCGGTCAATCTGACCGGTGAAACGGGTTTTGCTGCCGTCGGCCAATGTCAACACACCAGCAATCGGCGCCTCGGCACGCGCGGCAGGTGAGAACAAGGCGACCAGTTCCGGCTGCGCCATCACCGCCAACACTTCGGCCACCAGTTCGCGCCGCCATTTAATATCTGCGCCGCCACTCATATCATCTGACAAATGCGTGCTTCGAGCCTCAAGAT
>CAYQFO010000052.1:0-5604 GCA_964416815.1 uncultured Rhodobiaceae bacterium
CGGCTTCACTCATCTGGGCGACAAAAAAGCTCTTGCAGTTTGCGGCAGCCAATACCGGCGCAATTTTTTCAAGCCCTAGACCATAGGCATTGCATTTAACGACGGCCGCGGTTTCGGCAGCGTCTGTCGCCGCACACAAATGATGATAATTACGCGCCAGTGCAGCCGTATCAATGCTCAGCAAAGCCGTATCGGAGGCAGATGTCGTCATGGGTCACTCGTAACGTTCCGGCACATGGTCACTCGCGGCCAAGTCGGAGAAACGGGTGAAGCGATCATCAAAAGCCATTTCGGCTGTGGCCGTCGGCCCATGGCGGTTTTTGCCGATAATCACTTCAGCCGTGCCGTCTACCTGAGTCATCCGTTGCTGCCATTGAAGAAAATCTTCGGTGCCTTCTTCCGGTTTTTGGCGTTGCAGATAATAAGGTTCACGATAGACGAACATAACAATATCGGCGTCTTGTTCAATCGAGCCGGATTCGCGTAAATCAGAAAGCAGTGGGCGTTTGTCATCGCGCGATTCAACCTGACGCGATAATTGCGACAGTGCCAGCACCGGCACATTCAATTCTTTGGCCAATGCTTTCAGCCCTTGGGTGATTTCGCTGACTTCCTGCACCCGACCGTCATTGCTCCGCCCTCTTGAGGTGCGGACAAGTTGCAAATAATCGACAACAATCAGCCCCAAGCCGTGTTGGCGTTTCAACCGCCGCGCCCGCGCGGCCAGTGTTGCCATCGGAATGGCACCGGTATGGTCAATAAATAGCGGCGCGTCGGCCAATTCGCGGGCAGCGGCGACCATCCGGTCATATTCTTCTTCGTGAATGTCCCCCTTGCGGATATTGTTGGACGAAACGCCAGAACGCTCGGCCAATAGTCGCGTGGTCAGTTGCTCGGCAGCCATTTCAAGCGAGAAAAATCCAACCACGCCGCCATCTTTGGGTGTTACCTTGCCGTCCATGTCGGTTTCGATATTGCCGTCCAATCGGGCGCGTAAATAATTATGGGCGACGTTAAAGGCGATATTGGTGGCCAAAGCCGTTTTCCCCATGGCCGGACGTCCGGCCAGAATAATCAAATCGCTTTCCTGCAAGCCGCCAAGTGTGTCGTCCAATCCCTTAAAGCCAGTCGAAAGGCCAGACAGGTGACCATCGCGTTCATAGGCGCGGGTCGCCATATCAACGGCACCGGTCAGTGATTTCTGAAAGCTCATAAAGCCGCTTTCACTGCTTCCTTTTTCAGCCAAATCATAAAGGGCTTGCTCGGCGCGGTCGATTTGCTGCGTCGGCTTGTCGTCAATATCGCCAGCAAAGGCGGTTTCTTTCATATTATCGCCAATCAGAATCAGCTCGCGGAGCATGGCAAGGTCATAGATGTTGCGGCCATAATCCTTGGCGTTGGCCAGCGTGGTGGCACTGCCAGCCAAGCGCGCTATGTAAGCCGTGCCGCCAAGTTGAGCCAGACCGTCATCGCTCTCCATATAGGTTTTCAGCGTCACCGGAGAAGCCAGATTGCCGCGAGCAACCAGCTTGTCCATGGTCTCAAAGAGGCGCCCATGCACCGGGTCGAAAAAATGTTGTGGTTTCAGAAAGTCAGCAATCTGGTCAAGCGCATCATTATTGATAAGCAAGGCCCCCAGCAAAGCCTGCTCGGCTTCGATATTATGTGGCATTTGCCGATAATCGGCAGTTTCACTTGTTGGCTGAAGTTGGGTTATCGGCGTGTCCATCGGCTCACATTAGAGAAGCAGTTGCACAGGCGCGAGTCATAATAGCAACTCGTTCAAAAAACTTTCGGGTGGCTCTGTTAATTGCGGGGACAATTTGCTTATTCTTTTTTATCTTCCGATGCTTCGGCTTCTTCTTCTTCTTTTTCTTCTTCTTTTTCTTCAGTCGTTTCGGGTTCTTCGAGGGCTTCTATCTCAGCATCGCTCTCTTCACTTATTTCAGCGTCGCCTTCTTCACTATCGGCTTCTTCGTCCAACGACACTTCAACGCCTTCGTCAAAAACGTCTTCAATGGCGATGGTTTCATCTTCAGTCATTGGTGCGGCAGTGACATCTTCACCGGCAGCTTGGCGTTTGGCTTCGTCTTGGGTGCGGGCGACATTGACAATCACACCGGCACTCACTTCGGGATGCAGCACAATCGTGACCCCGTGCAGACCCAGCACTTTAATCGGTTGTTCCAGCACCACTTGAGGACGCGCCACATGAAAGCCTTCCGCGCTCACCAATTCGGCAATGTCGCGCGAGGAGACCGACCCGTAAAGCTGGCCGCTATCGCCGGATTGGCGAATAATGATAAAACTTTTACCCTCCAGCTTAGCGTGAACACCATCGGCTTCTTTTTTATGCTCCAGATTGCGCGCCTCCAACTGTGCGCGTTCGGATTCAAAACGCGCCAAATTGGCCTTATTGGCGCGTAGTGCTTTATTTTGTGGCAACAGAAAATTACGCGCATAGCCGTCTTTGACGGTAACCACGTCTCCCATTTGGCCTAATTTTGCAACGCGCTCCAGCAATACAATCTGCATGATGTTACTCCTCGTTCTCATTCTTATTAGGCGGCTTCTTATTAGGCGGCTTCTTATCGGGCGGCATTTCGCCGCTATCGGGAAGGTGTCGGAAATTCAGCCGTGTATCAAGCAAGCCAAGTAGGCTGACAGGAATAATCACCCAAGCGGATACCAATAAAAGAAAATACAAACCAGCCAAAATAAAGCCACGCGCATTCCAGTCTCGCGAGATAGCATGAATAATCGCTAAACCCAATAGAAAATACGCGACCATGCAAATGCTTGTCAGCACCGTCAACAAATGGCTAAGCCAGCCATCGGTCAACAGTCCGCCAAGCATACAAACAAGCAGAACCACGGCCAGTCGGTCGGGCAGGCGCAAATGTTCATAATTTGGTGCCGGGCGTAGATTGCGTTTAGAATAAACGGCAAGGGCTTGGCCGAGTTGCAAATTGCCCAGCACAATGAGTGGCCAGCTTGCAATGCCGGCCACCAGCATCAGATTGGCAATCGCCTTGATTTCGTTACGCTCGCTCAAATTATAGACTTGTTGCAGAGCATCTCTGATTTCCGGTGCTTCCCATATGGTTTTGAGAAAAAGTTCCGGCAGACCACCTTCTTGGCCGGCCGCGCCGAGATAAAGCAAAATGGTTGCAGCGGCGGTGATGCCCAGCCCCCACAAAATCAGCCGATGCAACGGATAGAATTCATAAATATCGTCAGTATCATCATCGGAATGGATGCGTCGTGACAGCAATGCCTGCCGAATGAGAAACAATATCGGTAGCAGAATGACCACGCCGAAAGTAACCGCCACGCTTGGAGTCAGAAATATCGCCGTCAGCGATACTGTCAGAGCTGCGGTAATCATTGCCTGCGCCAGCCCGAATGACAGGCCGATATAGGCCAGTGGTAAACCGGCAAAAGGCAAAGCAATCAGGCTGGCAAACAACAAAAATCCGCCCAATGCGGCTATCAATAAACGCAGAGTGAGTATTGGTTGCGGCATCTTTCCGATAGCCGAATGGTCTATTGCTTGGTCATATAAGGCATCAGCGCCAGATAACGGGCGCGCTTGATGGCTTTAGCCAGCTCGCGTTGTTTTTTGGCTGAAACGGCACTAATCCGGCGCGGGATAATTTTTCCACGCTCCGACACATAACGTAGCAACAGGCGGGTGTCTTTGTAATCAATGCGCGGCGCATCGGCACCCGAAAACGGGCAAGATTTGCGGCGGCGATTAAACGGGCGGCGCGTTTGCTCCATCATTTACGCCTTTCTCTCATTTCTTTCATTTCCCTCATGATGACGCCTTTCACGATGGCCACCGGCATTATTATCATCACGGTGGCTATGGCGGTTATCGTGTTTTTTGCTGCGCAGTTGAATTGACTCATCATCTTCATGCGTATCAACGCGCAATGTCATATGGCGGATAATATCGTCGCTGAGGCCGGTGCGGCGTTGCATTTCAGCAACCGCTTCATGCGATGCGTCGATATTCATCAAGGAATAATGACCTTTGCGGTTTTTCTTCACCCGATAGGATAGCGATTTCAGTCCCCAATATTCGGTTTTGGTAACTTTGCCGCCATTTTCTTCGAGAATTTGGGACACCATATCTTGCAGACCTTCGACCTGTTGGGTCGAAATATCTTGGCGTGCGATAAACACATGCTCATACAGAGCCATTGTTTCTCTCCTTCATCTATCAAAAAGGCCTCAAACGGCAAGGTCTGCATCCTTTCAGTTCTCAACCGAAAGTTGGCGCGAAAGTCAGCATGCGGGTCATACACAATTTGCTAAGGCTTGGCAATCCCCAATCAGCAGGGTAAACAAGCAGAGCTGTAATATATGCAGTCTGTATGATAGGAGTTCACATGACCACAGCTTTTGTATTTCCCGGGCAAGGCAGTCAAACCATCGGCATGGGCCACGCACTGGCCAAGGCGCACAGTGAGGCGCGCGATGTATTTGCCTCTGTCGACGAGGCTTTGGGACAAAAATTGTCGGATTTGATGTGGAACGGCCCCGAAGACGAATTGACTCTCACTGAAAACGCCCAACCTGCGCTGATGGCTGTTTCGATTGCCGTTATGCGCGTATTGCAAGCCGGTGGGTTTGATTTATCGACTTCGGCGCAGTATGTCGCGGGTCATTCGCTTGGCGAATATGGTGCGCTTACGGCGGCTGGTGCCGTGCCATTGGAAGCGACGGCACAGCTTTTGAAATTGCGTGGTCAGGCCATGCAGCGTGCCGTGCCGGTTGGCGTTGGTGCCATGGCGGCGTTGCTTGGGTTGGAGCTTGATATGGTTGAGGGCATTGCCAAGGCGGTCGGCACGGCTGATGAAATATGCCAAGCAGCCAATGATAATGCGCCGGGGCAAGTGGTTATTTCCGGCCATGCGGCGGCGATTGCCCGGGCCATTGATATGGCCAAAGAAAAGGGGGCGCGGCGGGCGATAGAACTACCGGTGAGTGCGCCTTTCCATTGCCGGTTGATGCAACCGGCGGCTGACGAAATGGCTGCTGCTCTGGCGGCGGTTGAGATTGTCGCGCCTTGTGTGCCGGTTGTGGCCAATGTGACGGCTGAGGCGGTCAGCGATCCGCAAGAGATAAAGCGGTTGCTGGTTGAACAGGTGACCGGGCGCATCCGTTGGCGTGAGTCGATAATGTGGCTGGCCGGTAAGGGTGTGACACAATTGGTCGAAGCCGGTAGCGGCAAAGTATTGACAGGTATGAGCAAGCGGATTGACGAGCGTGTGTCAGCTCAAGCCTTGAACACACCCGAAGATATTGACGCCTTTTTGGGGTAGGGGAGAAAAGCATGTTTGATTTAAGTGGAAAAACGGCGCTTGTGACGGGTGCTTCCGGCGGTATCGGGAAAGATATTGCCCGCGCACTGCATCGTGCTGGTGCCAATGTCGGTGTGGCCGGTACGCGTGAGGCGGTGCTGCAAGAATTGGCCGATGAATTGGGTGATGGGGCGCATGTGCTGGTTGCTGATTTGTCGACTGGCGAAGGGACCGCCGCACTGGCCACAAAAGCCGAGGAAACCCTTGGGGGTGTGGATATTCTCATCAACAA
>CAYQFO010000052.1:5614-6180 GCA_964416815.1 uncultured Rhodobiaceae bacterium
ACAATCTGGCGTTGCGGATGAAGGACGAAGAGTGGGACGGCGTGCTGGCAGTGAATCTGACGGCTGGCTTCCAACTCATCCGGGCCGTGCTACGTGGTATGATGAAACGTCGCCATGGTCGGATTATCGGCATTACGTCGGTTGTCGGCACAACTGGTAATCCGGGGCAGGCCAATTACGCTGCCTCGAAAGCCGGTATGATTGGCATGAGCAAATCTCTGGCGCAGGAAGTCGCAAGCCGTGGTATCACCGTTAATTGCGTGGCGCCGGGCTTTATCGAAACACCGATGACCGACGCCTTGCCGGAGGAACAGCGTGCCAGTCTTGCGGCGGCCATTCCTGCCGGTCGACTTGGTGCTGGTGGCGATATTGCCGCCGCTTGTGTCTATCTTGCCGCTGACGAAGCCGCTTATGTAACTGGCCAAACGCTACATGTGAATGGCGGCATGGCAATGATTTAGCGACTATAGACAAGCCTTCAAAAGGGTGTTAATCAGCCAGACAATACTTGCGGCACTTGTTATAAGGGGGTCGCGATTGTTGAGGGGACTTGCTGAAATTTAAGG
>CAYQFO010000052.1:6190-9141 GCA_964416815.1 uncultured Rhodobiaceae bacterium
CGTTGAACGTGTGAAAAAAATAGTTGTTGAAAATCTGGGCGTGGAAGCTGGTGATGTCACCGAAGCGGCCAGCTTTATTGATGACCTTGGGGCCGACAGTCTTGATACGGTGGAATTGGTTATGGCTTTTGAAGAGGAATTCAACATCGAAATTCCCGATGATGCCGCCGAAACCATTCTGACTGTTGCCGATGCCGTTAAATTTATTGAACAGGCTTCTTAAGGCATCGGCCTTAATGTGAGGCAGTCATGCGCCGCGTTGTCGTTACAGGAATAGGGGCGGTCACGCCGCTTGGCGAGACTATTGAAAAAAGCTGGCGCGGCTTGCTTGAAGGCCGCTCTGGAGCCGGACCTATCACCGACTTTGAGGTTTCAGACCTTCCTTGTCAGATTGCCTGCGCGGTTGCTGAGGGCGAAGACGGCTTTGATGCCGATAAATATGTTGAGGCAAAAGAGCAAAAGCGGGTTGGCGATTTTATCATCTATGCAATGGCCAGTGCCGATATGGCTATTGACGATAGCGGCTATGTAGCTGAAACCGAAGAGCAGCAATATCGCACCGGCGTGTTGATTGGCGCCGGCATTGGTGGGTTGGACAATATCGCTGAGGCTGCCGTGGTTATTCGCGATCGCGGCCCGCGCCGTCTAAGCCCGTTTTTCATTCCCGGTGCATTGATAAATTTGGCTGGTGGTCAAGTATCAATAAAGCATGGGCTCAAGGGCCCCAATCATGCCGTTGTGACGGCTTGTTCAACCGGTGCGCATGCGATTGGCGATGCCGCCCGATTGATTATGCTTGACGATGCTGATGTCATGGTGGCCGGTGGCACGGAACATGCCATTTGTCGGCTTGGCATTGTCGGTTTTACGGCCTGTCGTGCTTTGTCAACCCATTTCAATGACGCGCCGGAAAAGGGCTCGCGACCCTATGATAAAGACCGCGATGGCTTTGTGATGGGCGCAGGGGCGGGCGTTGTTGTGCTGGAAGAATATGAACATGCCAAAGCGCGTGGTGCAAAAATTTATGCCGAAGTGGTTGGCTATGGTTTGTCGGGCGATGCGTATCACATAACCTCACCGGCTGAAGATGGCTCTGGCGGTTATCGTTCCATGCAGGCGGCGTTGAAGCGTTCCGGCCTGTCCATATCTGACATCAGCTATGTCAATGCGCATGGCACATCAACACCGCTTGGCGACGAAATTGAGTTGAAAGCGGTTGAACGTCTGTTCGGTAGCGATGCTGCCAATCTCGCCATGTCGTCAACCAAATCGGCGACCGGTCATTTATTGGGTGCGGCCGGCGCGGTGGAGGCGATTTTTTCAATACTTGCCATGCGTGACAGCATCATCCCGCCAACCTTGAACCTTGATAATCCCTCAGTTGAAACGCCAATCAATCTGGTGCAGCATAAGGCACAAGAAAAACCAGTTACTGCCGTGCTGTCGAACAGTTTCGGGTTTGGTGGCACTAATGCGTCACTGGTCTTTAAGGCTGTTTGAGGGCGTGCCTGCGGTACTCAATTTTGTCACCACCAACTGGCTGAAAATTACCGCAGCCGCGCTGTTCCCCTTTGTGCTGTTGGTCGTGGGGTGGGCGGTTCTGTTTTGGCAAAGCGGGCCGCATAATGAGACCGTGCGGGTTGATTTGCCGCGCGGTAGTTCATTGCAGCAGATTGCGTCGAAACTGAATGACGCTGGTGTTTTGTCCAACCGCTTTGTGTTTTATACGACACTGCGCCTGCGCGGCGATGGCGTTCGCTTGCAGGCCGGTGAATATGATATTCCGGTGGGGGCAAGTATGTCCACCATTGCGACTATTTTGAAAAAAGGTGCGGTGGTATTGCACGCCGTAACCGTTGCCGAAGGTCTGACCTCCTTACAAATCATTGAGCAGTTACGCGCCGATGAACGTTTGTCGGGTGAGGTTGCTGTGCCGCCTGAAGGAAGTCTGTTGCCGGAAACCTATATGGTGTCGCGCGGTATGGGGCGGGCGGCATTGATGGCGCGTATGCAGGCCGCCCAGACGGCACTGATTGATACGCTTTGGCCACAGCGCGCCAAGGGCTTGCCGATTACCGACAAAGGGCAATTATTGACACTAGCCTCGATTGTCGAAAAAGAAACAGGGGTTGCCCATGAGCGACCATTGGTTGCTGCTGTGTTCATCAATCGGCTTAACAAAAAAATGCGCCTGCAATCCGACCCGACCATTATTTATGGACTTGTTGGGGGGGTCGGCAGTTTAGGGCATCCGATAAGGTTGAGCGAGCTCAATCGCAAAACCGCTTACAATACGTATCGTATTGACGGCTTGCCGCCGACGCCGATTGCCAATCCGGGGCGTGAGGCGATTGCCGCCGTGCTTCATCCGGTTGATAGCAGGGCATTGTATTTTGTTGCCGACGGCACCGGTGGGCATGTTTTTGCCGACACGCTGGCCGCGCATAATCGAAACGTCAGCCGCTGGCGACGAATTGAAAAAAATCTCAAATAATCCGCTATACTGTTGTCGATTCGCCACGGGCGATAGGAGGCGGTTGTGAGACCATGAGTTCAGCAACAGACATTAAACGGCGTGGGCTGATGCTGGTGCTGTCGTCGCCGTCGGGGGCCGGTAAAACGACATTGTCGCGCGAACTGCTCAACAGCGACACCAATGTGACGATGTCGATTTCGGTTACCACGCGTCCGCCGCGCCCGGACGAGGTGGACGCATGTGACTATCATTTTGTCGATGCGCAAAGTTTTGGTGAAATGCGTAATCGTGGCGATATGTTGGAATATGCCAAAGTGTTTGGTTATTATTATGCCACGCCACGTAAACCCGTAGAAGAAGCCTTGGCGTCCGGTCGTGATGTGTTGTGTGATATAGATTGGCAAGGCACACAGCAATTACAAGAGAGTATCGCCGCTGATTTGGTAAAAGTGTTTATTTTGCCGCCCAGTGCTGC
>CAYQFO010000053.1:0-8995 GCA_964416815.1 uncultured Rhodobiaceae bacterium
GTAGAGGCCGACTCCAATCCAAAAACCGAGCCACCAGCCAGCACCACACCATCACCGCGCTGGACCAGATTTTCAACTCTGAGAGCGTCTGTTTCGCGTGTGCCGGGGGCGCCGCCCGCAATGGTGCAAGCAACAATAGCGGCCTGTTCGGGTATCACAATCGTGACGCCGGTGCGTATGTTTTCATCATGCGTCGCGCCGACAGTGATACCCCTCACATCACAGATATCATTGCGCGGCCCGCATCGTATATCGGGGAAATCTTGTTTCATAGTACCACGTTATCGGGCAGTATCAGATGGGTCAATCATTGACTCAGCAATATCACTATCGTTGCTGTTATTGGCGTCATTGCTATCAATCGTGTGGACAATATGCGGCAGGCTAATCAGAAATTGTGTGCCGGTAGCGTCGCTATTGGACAGGGTGAGCGTGCCACCATGCCAGCCTATCAAATCAAGCGCGATTTTGAGACCGAGGCCAGTGTCTTTCAGCGTGTCAATAGTTTCAGATGATACGCCGGGGCCGGTATCGCTGATGCGAATATAAGTGGCCTCGTCATCGCTGCGTGTATAGATGGTCAATTCATGCGGTGGTGGGCTTGTTTTCATCGCCTGCACGGCATTCAACGACAGATTATAAAGCACGCGGAACAAAAGGGTGCGCTCGACCATAACGCTTACATTTTCAACACAGGCATTGACCAATTTAATTTTTTTCATCGGATCGTGTAGCCGCACAAAATTCAGCACTTCATCAACCAAGGGCGCAACCTTATGCGCTTCGGTTTTGACAATTTCAGGCTTACGGCTGGTATACATGACTGCCCAGTCAACCAGCGAAATGGCTTGTTCAATGGCATTCAACAAGCGTGTGCCGATTTTTTTCTGCTTTTCATCGTCATCGGCAACCATGCGTTCGGTGCTTAATTGCAAGCTGGCCAGCAAATTGCGCAAATCATGAGCCAGTCGGCCGGTCGCCGTCCCCAGCAAGGCAAGTCGCGCCTGCGCATCGGCGTGTTCCTGCAAGCGCGCTTGCATCATTTTTAGCTGCCCGGCTGTCGCCGAGAATGAAGTGTCGGTTGTCTGTGGGCCGTAAAGGCTTAATGTCAGATTGTCGAGCGCACGCGCGACCGACCGACGCACAAAATAATAAAACAAAAACCCGGTCAGCACCATGAGACATAAAAAACCGCCAGTGAGATAGCCAATACGCATCAACATGATTTTTTGAAAAATACCTGCCGTGATAAGAGCCTGCACATTGGCCATTTCGTCAGATGTCGAATGGCGCAATTTTAGGAGACTATCGGCAGGCAAAGAGAAAATGTATCGCAATACATTTAACTTGCTGGGCAGGCCGCTATTTTTCAGGTCAATAATCTGACGCGCATTGGCTACGGTGATATCTTTTTGTAATTTAACGGTAACTTCCACCCCGTCTGCAGTGCTGGCAATGAAACCACTTAAGGGCAGTGCCAATGTCACCATATGTTCGTGTGCGCCCAAATTATTCTGCGCTTTTAGGTTTGTGATTCGCGAGAGATAGGTTGCCTGTTCCAAGGTGCCATGAAGCGCATTGTACAGATAGTGCGCCAAAAAATTCGGCACCACCAGCAAATAGCCACCCGTATAAACGACACATAAAATAAACAAGGCCTGTCGAGGCAATGACGGCAGATGGGGAAAGTGGCTTGCGCGATTATCGCGACCCGCACAAGCCACGCGACTCCAAATACGCAACATATGAAATACTATTTTACTCAACACAGCACAATACTCTCTTACACTTGACGCCTGTTTGAAGCAGGGCGTATTCTTGGAATAGGGTTGTGAGCAGGCGAATACAATTAAAAATTAATTTAATATTATCGGCGTAGCAGTGACAAAAATCTGACCAGCCTACGGGTGCGCGGGCTGAACAGGCTCGGCGTATAGTAATCGCCCGCCACCCGCTTGCTGACTTCGCCACGCGTTGGATAGGGTGCAATCACGCCGGCCATCGTCGATATATGCAGACCTTGGGCAAGTGCCAGCGTCCACGGGGCCAGCAAATCACCAGCGTGGCGTCCGACAATCGATGCGCCCAAAATACGGCCATTGCGCGTGGTGACAATTTTTGCCAAGCCAGTTTTGTCTCGTTCAATGCGGGCGCGGTCATTTTCGTCAAAATGCCACCGCAGGCATTTGACCCCTTTATAACGCGCCCGGGCTTCGGTTTCGGTCACGCCGACATGCGCCAGCTCCGGTGTTCCATAAGTCACGCGTGGCAGAGCCGTATAATTAACCTTGGCAGGCATGAAAAACAGGATATTGCGGATAACAATACCAGCGTGATAATTGGCAAGATGAGTGAATTGCGCGGCACAAGCGACATCGCCAATAGCATAGATTTTGCGATTACTCGTTTGCAATCTGGTATTGGTTTTAATTGCCGGTAATGGCCCATCGGTCAAGGCAACAGTGGCGGCTTTAAGATTGAGGCCATCAATTTGCGGTTTACGCCCGGCGGCCACCAAAATATGCGAACCGGTAATGCGTCCGACATCGGTATCAATGGCAATTGATGATTGCTCTTGCCCGCCAGTATTACGGATAGAGGCAATGCGTAATCCTTCATGGAGTCGCACACCTTGCGTGCGTAGTTGTGCAAGCAAAGGTTCGACAAGCTCGCGGTCTTCGCGCCCCAGAAATTTCGCCGCCTCTAGCACCGTCACCTTGCTGCCGAGACGGCTAAAGGCTTGTGCCATTTCAATGCCGATGGGCCCGCCGCCGATAATCAGTAAATGGCTGGGTCTGGCTTTTAACGTCCACAAAGTCTCATTGGTTAAATAAGGAAGCGATTTCAGCCCACGAATGGACGGCACATGCGGTGTTGAGCCAGTTGCAATAACAAATCGCTTGGCACGAATATGCACTTTACCAGCAACCAGAGTCCGCCGGTCAATAAACTTGCCTTGCGCTTCAATCACTTGCACGCCAAGCTTGGAAAACCGCTCAACACTGTCCATCGGTTCAATTTCAGAAATAATTTCCTGCACTTGCCGCATAATTTGCGCAAACTGAATTTCCGGCGGCTTGCCATTGAGACCAAAGGATTCAAAATGGCGGGCGCTGTGCGCCAAGTCGGCTGTCATCAATAAGGCTTTTGACGGCACGCAACCAGTATTCAGACAATCGCCCCCCATTTTATGACCTTCAACCAAAACGGTTCGCGCCCCCATTTGTGCGGCACCGGCAGCCAAAGAAAGGCCGCCTGCACCGCCACCAATGACGCAAATATCGGTATTGATTTGTTGTCTCATTTTATACCTCCTCGGCTGTTTTATCCATCCGCCCGGTCTTTCCACCGCCGCCGGACAATCGGTGCCAGTGACAATAATGCCAGACCAAGCAATGGCAAAATGATTTCAGGGCGTGTCAGAATAGATAATGTGGGTTGTGTGCCAGACTGCAACACAACCGAAATGCCATTACCGATTGAGGTGAAGATGAATGTTCCCGGCATAATGCCGAAAAATGTTGTCATGGTGAAAACGGAAAATCGCGTTCCAATCAGTGCTGGCCCCAGATTGACAACAAAGAACGGGAATATCGGTAACAGCCGCAAAATCAGCAAATAAGACACCGAATCACGATTAAAAGCGGCTTCAAATTTGGCCAGCGGCGCCTCAAAATATTTGTGCAGCATATCGCTGACCAGAAAGCGCGCCGCCAAAAACACCAAACAAGCCCCAATCGTGGCCGCAATCACGGTGATTGCGCCACCAATGAATGTGCCGAACAACAACCCGCCCGCCAATGTCAAAACCAATGCGCCGGGCAATGACAGTGCCACCACGATTATATAGACCAGCGCATAAATCAGCCCAACCGATAATGGTGCAGTGCGCACTTTTGCTTTCAGCCATGCTTCATTTTCAACCAACGCCTGATAGCTCAGAAAGGAGTCAAGGTCGAAGACAAAGAAACTGGCAGTCGCCAAAGCAATCAGAGACAGAAGAATAAGGCGACGGTGTTGAGGCGACAGGACAGGCATCTCGTATATGAATCTTTCCTTTGGTGCAGATTAAGGTCAAGACAGACAAAACGCAAATATGGAAAAGGGTGCGCCAACATTGACTTTGTCCCCATTTTTGGCTACATCCGCTTCACAATCTTGCATAGAGTGCTGCGGTAAGGAGCAGATGACGTGAAACGGACTTTTCAACCGAGCAATCTGGTGCGCCAACGCCGCCATGGTTTTCGCGCCCGCATGGCGACCAAAAACGGTCGTCGGGTTCTGGCCCGTCGTCGCGCTCGAGGTCGCAAACGCCTGACGGCTTGACTTTCTGATGACAAATTCCCCCCAAACGCTGGGCGGCTTGCGCGTCCGGAGCGCGTTTTTGGCTGCCGCCAAAGCCGATAGGCAGGTACGCCGCGCGCTGGTGTTACAAGCCCGTAATCGCGACGATGGCGCCGCAGCCCGATTTGGTCTGACCGCCAGCAAAAAAGTCGGCAATGCGGTGGCGCGCAATCGCACCCGTCGCAGGCTACGCGCTTTGGCGCAGGAAATTTTGTCAAAACATGGCCAAGCGGGTTTCGATTATGTATTAATTGGCCGGGTGTATACGCGCCGCCTTGACTGGGCGGCACTGAAACGCGATTTGCTGTCGGCTTTGCGCGATGTTCATAAATTGGCGGAGGGAAAAGGTGAACGACCAAAATAATTTCCTATTGGCGGTAATTTTATCACTGGGCGTGCTCTTGGGCTGGCAGTTTTTTGTTGTTGAACCACGCATGGGCGAGGAGCGTGCGCGACAGGCCGATTTGGCGCAAAAAGCAAGCCAAGACGCCGATGCACAACGCACACAACAAACGGCACCAACGCCATCACCGAGCCTGACAGCAGGCCTGCCAGCGCCAAGTGCGGCCAAGTCGGTGCCGCCAAAATCGGTCAATGCAGCCTTTGCTTCAGCCCCGCGTGTTCGTATTGAAACCGCTCGACTGAGCGGTTCGCTGGCCTTGATGGGTGCCCGGTTTGATGATTTGGTGCTGAGACAATATCGCCGTTCAGCCGATGTCGCATCGCCACGACAGCGCCTGCTTATTCGTGAAGGCGAAATTGGTAACTGGCAGGCGGCTCATGGCTGGGTCGCCGATGCCGAAAGCGGCTTGTCCATGCCTGACGCCAATAGCGTGTGGCAATTGGTTGAAGGCGCGGTGCTGACCCCGACCACACCGGTGACGCTACGTCATGTTACCGCGCAAGGGCTGATATTGACGCAACGCATCAGCGTTGACGACGATTATATGTTCACCATTGTTCAAAGCGTCCGCAATGGCGCGCGACGCTCGGTGACGCTTTACCCGTTCGGGCAAATCAGTCGCGTCGGACGCCCAGAGACAACGGATTTGTTTATTTTGCACGAAGGGGGTGTCGGGTTTTTGGGCGAAATCGGGCTGGTGGAACATGGGTATGGTGATTTGATTGACGAAGGTGCCGTCAAGCAAAATGCCACTGGTGGTTGGTTGGGCATTACCGACAAATATTGGGCTGCCGTTCTGGTGCCGCCACAAGATGAAGTCTACACAGCACGCTTTACCGGACGCGCCGCCGCCAGTCACCCCGACGAACGCTATCGCAGCGATTACCTATTGACCGGTCGCAGGCTGGAAAACGGTGCCACGGCCAGCGTTACCAGCCGATTTTTTGCCGGCGCCAAAGTCGTCGATGTGATTGATGCTTATGCCGCCGACAATATCTTGCGGTTTGATTTGATGATTGACTGGGGCTGGTTTTATTTTCTGACCAAACCGATGTTCCACGCACTGCATTTATTTTATACGCTGCTTGGCAATTACGGGCTGTCGATTTTGCTGGTCACCGTACTCATTAAACTGGTTTTCTTTCCATTGGCCAACCGCTCTTATGAAACCATGGCCAAGATGAAGAAATTGCAGCCTCGGATGGTGCAAATTCGTGAAACCCATAAAGATGACCGGCAAGCGCAACAACAGGCATTGGTAAAAATTTATCGCGAGGAAAAACTTAACCCGTTAGCGGGCTGCTTACCGATTTTGTTGCAAATACCGGTATTTTTTGCGCTTTATAAAGTGTTGTTTGTGACCATTGATATGCGGCACCAACCGTTTTTTGGTTGGGTTCAAGATTTATCGGCCCCTGACCCGACTTCATTGTTTAATTTGTTTGGCCTATTGCCGTATGATGTGCCGAGTTTTCTGCTGATTGGCGTATGGCCGCTATTTATGGGGGTGACGATGTTTATCCAAATGCAACTGAATCCACCGCCGCCCGACCCGATTCAAGCTCGTATGTTTCAGCTTTTACCGATTTTCTTCACTTTTATTTTGGCTGGTTTTCCGGCCGGGCTGGTTATTTATTGGGCGTGGAATAATTTTCTGTCGATTTTGCAACAAGGGCTGATTATGCACCGTAATGGCGTGGAAATTGAATTATTGTCCAATCTCGGCCTCCAGCGTAAGGCTGCGGCCAATGATAAAAATGACCAGCAGTGACGACACGCCCAAAACATTGGCCGCCGGTCGCTGGTTGTTTAATCAAGGTTGCGCCTTTTGCCTCGGTGTGGTGGCGGCTGAGCATTTGCCACCCGGCGACCGCACCGAAATTTGTTTTGCCGGTCGTTCCAATGTCGGCAAATCGAGCCTCATCAATGCGCTGACGCGACAAAAATCCTTGGCGCGCACTTCAAACACGCCGGGGCGTACGCAAGAATTAAATTTTTTTCTGCTGGCCCCGGGGTGCGGCGCGGGTGAGGGCGAGCGACAAGGCGCGGCTTGGTTGGTGGACTTGCCGGGCTATGGCTATGCGCATGCGAGCAAGCATAAAATCGCGGCATGGAACAAATTACTGCGCGCCTATTTAAAAGGTCGCGCCAATCTGCGCCGGGCTTTTGTGCTGGTCGACAGCCGCCATGGGCTGAAAGCCAATGATATGGCAATGCTGGATGAATTGGATGCCGCAGCCGTTTCCTATCAAATTGTGCTGACCAAAGCCGACAAGCTGAAAACCGATGCCTCCAATAGCTTGGCACAAATGATGACGCGCACACAGCGTCTGCTTCTCAAACGACCGGCGGCGCATCCGGATATATTGCTTACATCGGTGAACAAAAATACTGGTATTGACGATGTGCGGGAGGCGATTGCAAGTCTGGTTGAGCTTGGCGAACTGGGCTATAAGGGCTGAGAGCAAAACAGTGAGCAGGCAATATGACGCGTAAAAAACCAAAAATCGTGCAACCGCGGTCCTCTGCCGAGTGGCTGGCGCAAGCCCATATGCTGACCGAAGCTTTGCCCTTCATGCAGCACTATGACAGCAAAACGGTGGTCATTAAATATGGCGGCCATGCTATGGGCGATAACAAATTGGCACACGCTTTTGCCCATGATGTGGTGCTGCTGAAACAATCGGGTATAAATCCGGTGGTGGTGCATGGCGGTGGGCCGCAAATTGGTCAAATGTTGGAGCGCCTCAACATTAAAAGCCGGTTTGCAGATGGCTTGCGGGTGACCGATGCGCAAACCGTCGAAGTGGTGGAAATGGTGTTGGCGGGAAGCATCAACAAGCAAATTGTCACTGCGCTCAATCAGGCCGGTGGTCGCGCAGTAGGTCTGTCGGGCAAAGACGGCAATCTGATGATGGCGCAAAAGGCGCGTGCGTCGAAAGCCAAGGCGCGCGGGCATACTGAAAAAGCGGTTAATTTGGGCTTTGTCGGTAAGCCGACAAAAATCAATACCGGTGTGTTGGATGTCATGGTGCAATCGGACATTATTCCAGTGATTGCACCGATTGCCGCGTCAACGAGCGGTCAAACCCTCAATGTGAATGCCGATGTGGCTGCCGGTGCGCTGGCGGCTGCTTTGCAGGCCGAACGACTGCTTATGTTGACCGATGTTGCCGGTGTCGTGAACAAGCAGGGCAAATTGCTGACTCGCATCAACGCAAAACAAGTTGCCACGCTGATTAAAAACGGCACGGCAAAAGGCGGCATGATACCGAAATTGGAAACGGCCATGCAGGCGGTCAAACACGGTGTGGCGGCAACCGCTATTCTTGATGGGCGCGTGCCGCATGCGATTTTGCTGGAATTATTCACCGAAATAGGCTCAGGGTCTCTGATTGAATAGGCAGCTATGATGCGTTTTACCCATCTTGTCATTTTCTGCGCGGCGACCATTGGCGCATTATCGCTAACACGGGCTGAAGCCAGTGTAAGAATGTGCAATGAAACCAGCTATGTGCTGCATGTTGCGGCTGCCTATCAACGCGGCGTGGTCAGCAAATCCGAGGGCTGGGTCACTCTTTTGCAGGGGCAGTGTAAAACGGCGCTGAATAACGTGCTGAACAGTGCGTCGGCTTTTGTCTATGCCAAATCTGACCCGGCCCATGCCGGTCAAGGTTTACTGTTTAGCGGTAGCGAGCGGTTTTGTGTTGACGAATACAATAAGCCCTTTGCGATTGAAGGCCGTAGCGAATGTCGAAGGCGTGGATTTTTTGCCGCCGATTTTACGCCGGTCGTGCGTCGGGGCAATAGCAGCACGGTGGATTTTACCGAGAAAAATGCGCTTGGTCCCCAACGCGCCATTCTGGCTGGTGTGCAACGTATGCTGACTGATTTACGCTATGAAATTGGAACGATTGACGGCTTTGGCGGCCAGCGCACACGCGAGGCCATTGCAGCCTTCAAATTGCGTTCGCGTATTAGTGGCAATCCGGGCAACCGGCAACTTCTACGGCAACTCATAAAAGTCGTGCGCAAAGAGGCCGGTCAGCGTGGGCTTATCGTGTGCAATAAAACCAAATATCAAGTCTGGGCGGCAACCGGTATTGTAAAAGATGACAGTTTTGAAAGCGCTGGTTGGCTCTATATCGCCCCTGAAAACTGTATGCAGGGCATCAACAGTCAACTCAATGACCGTTATTATTTTTATTACGCCGAAGCCGTTGCCGATAACGGTCTTCCGCTTATAGA